>JAUSJS010000366.1 GCA_030647575.1 Candidatus Limnocylindrales bacterium
ATGTCCCTGAGCGCCCGCCGCGAATAGGATTTTTCGTAGCCGTACGCGTACAGTCCCACGGCTTGAAGCGCTGCGGCGAGGAGCGGCCGCAGAAACGGATCGTGGCGGTTTGGCACGCCGATGATCGCGCACCCGCCCGGCTTCAGCACACGAGCCATTTCCTTCACGGCCTGCTCGGTCTCGTCGAAGTGCTCGATGGTGCCCATCGAATAGATCGCATCAAAGCTCGCGTCGCGGAAGGGCAGCGCCCGGACGTCGGCGGCCGCCGCCCGCAGCGGGCCAGACTCGCGCGTGAACGCGCCCTTGGCCTGAATGACTGTCGGCTCGGAGATGTCGATGCCGAAGGCGTGCGCGCCCCGGCCGGCGGCCCACGCCAGGATGCGCGTGTTCTTCGCCTCGTCCCACAGGTCGGTCTTGAGGATTCGCAAGCCGGCGAGCGGCGGCAGATGCTCGGTGAACAGGCGCTGCTCGTTGTCCGCGTAATAGCGCGTCGACGCCGCGCCGCCCAGGTCGGGAAAACGCTCGCCGACTCCGGCCCAGAAATCGCGGTAAGCGGACCACCGTGTCACGGCTGGTCACCCCGCACGCTCCAGTTCCAGGTGCCGAGGGCAAACGACAGCTGGCGCGGGTCCCCGTTATGAATCACGTCGCGGGCCACCGTCGGCGCTTCAACCGGATGAAATACGAGTTGGTGCCCGCCGGGGCTCACGGTGAGCGGACTAATCTGGTAGATGCGACGCGCGGGCTCGACGACGAGCGTTTGAACATTCTCGACAGGGCGCCCGTCGAGCAGCAACTCCATGCGGCGCGCAACGTGGAACGCCGACAGCTCGATGCCGAGGGTTGTGACGATCGGCTGCGCGGTTGTGTTCACAATCGTCCACGCCGCCTCTTTCCCCATCCATCGCCACGTCCACTCCGCATCGCGCTCGCGCGGCCAGAACCCCGTCATCGTTGCGGTATAGATTTCAGCTGTTCGCGCCGTGACCGCGAACACCTCCCCATCGTCGAAATTCGCAGCGACATGCAGTCCCTCCGGCGCAGGGTGCTCCGCGAACCAGCGTCCGGCGGCTGTATTACGCCGTGCGAGCAGGTGCGTGTACCCCAGGGCCGCCAGCTTCCCGGAAAAGTTCGGCTCCGTGCAGTCGCTCGTGGAGTTTCCCTGCAACGTCACGCGATAAGCCGTCAGCCGCTGAACTGATTCGGATTCCTGGTTGAGCGGCATGCAGTCCAGGGCCTGCACCTGACCGGGCTGCCGCGTCAGCCAGCGGTGCGCCGTTGTCGGCAGCACGTCGCGCCACTGCGCCGACGGCGCCACGGTGTATTCGCCGACGGCGAGTGCCACGAGGACGAGGCAGACGATCTGGGCGCGCCTGGTCCCGGCCCGGCGGAGATAATCCACCCCGATGCCCGCCAGCAGCGCCGCCATGAGCTGGACGACGACCCCGAACCGTGCGTATGACCGGAACATCGGGACAACTTCGTATAACAGCGCGGAAGGCCGGACGAAGGTGAATCCACCGATCGTCAACTCCGGCGACAGCGAGCACACGAGCGCAGCCACGGCGACGATGACGAGGACGGGAACGCGCGCGAAGGGCGCGGGTCGCCGGACATCGTTCCCAGGGTTCCCTGAGCTCCCTGGGACCAGCCACCGAAAGACGGCGACGAGCCCGAGCGCGACGATTCCCCAGCCAAGGCTCACCTGGTGTTCGAGCAGCCCGTCGCGGACGCCGGCCGCGTCCCAGAGGCGATGCGCGGTTGCGCCGAGCAGCGGATGCTCGACCGGCGGAACCAGATAACTCCACCACTTCGCGCTGTAGCGGAACAGATCGGTACGAGGGTACGCGAAGGCCGAGCGGTTTGCGACGACGGCGTGGGCGGCGTACGACGCGTACGCCATCCCGGCGGCGGCGATGAGCACGAGACTTCCGACAGTGATGCCCAGTCGGCGCATCGATCGTGTGTTGGTCCGGCACGTGACGAGCCAGTACGCAGCCACGGCGACCGGGGTGATCACGGCCGCGATCAAGCCGCCGTAGAAGTTCGAGAGCGTCACGGCCAGCGTCGTGGCGCCAAGAAAGCCAACCGCTGCCGGTGAGGCGTCGTCGAGACAACGCCACAGCGCGAGCAAGTACAGCGGGATCCACTGTGTCTGCGCGATGTGAATGTGATAGGCGGCGTGGGCCAGGTGGAACGGGGAGAACGCATACGCCATCGCCGCGACGGTCGCGCCCGCCGGCGAGAGCGCCAGATGACGCGCAAGCAGGTATGCAGCCGCGGCGGACAGCGGAAAGGTGAGAAGGATCAACCAATTGTACGCGGCCACGCCGCCTGACAGCCGCGCGAGCAGAGCGCCGCTGATGTCGGTGACCGGCTGCGAATACACGCCGATGGTGATGGGGCGCTCGAGCTGCGCCATCACGGTGAAGGGATCGTGGTGGCGCCCGACGATCTCCATCCCGAAAACTCGCTCCGTCGGCGCGCGAAGAACGGGTGCGGCGATCGCCACGGTGACGATCGTGGCCAGGGCCAGGACCGCGGCGATCTCAGCGACGCGGGCGGGCAACGTTGACCACCGCGGCGACGATCAGCAAGGGGCCGGCAACCGCCCAGCCGCGGACGTCGCGCACGTGCGCCGTAAGTCCGGAGTGGCTGGCCAGCGCGTGCAGCGCGAGCAAGCCTGCCGTCTGCGTGAGCGCGAGGACCGCAAACCCGGCGAGGAAGCGCCTCCAACCGACCGCGACGAACGCCGCGACCCACAGCGCGAGATAGAGGCCGATCTGGAATGCAGGAAGGAGCGCAATCGCCCCCTGCGGATCGTCGAGCGGCGCGCCGGCCGGATAGGTGACGATGCGCGTGTAGAACGGGCCGAGGAGATAGAAGAACGCAATACCCACCATGACGCCGACGAGCGCGTGGCCGAACGCCGCTTTACCGCCGTGGCGCCACTGCGCGGCAAGGAATACGACCACCGCGCCGAGGAGCAATTGATAAAAGGCGTGGACCAGGAATAAGGGCGAGGCCACAACGGCACCCGGCAGGGCCACCACCAGGAGTCGCGCGATGCCCAGGGCGATGAAGAGCGGGGCGGAGGCGAGCACGCCCAGGATCAGCCGGCGCCACGTGGTCGAGTAGGCGCAGATGCCTGCCAAATAGACCGGGAGCAACGGTGTCGAAATGCATTCCTGCGTGACGACGAAGCCCCCGCGCGGCGTCCAGAGCGTGTTGGCCACCGCAGACGCGCCGACGCCGACGAGGCCGAGGATCACTGCAGCCGTGCGGGCGATGAAGCCGGCCAGCGCGAGCACCCAGGTACTCTCGAGATAGAGCGGCGAGGCGGCTGAAAATATAAGGAGGAATGCCGCTGTGAAGAGGACGAATCGGCGCGTCGGTTGCGGGCGGGCGCTCAAAGAAGGGCCGACCGCGACCGCTTTCTCAGCCAGGGCCTGCCGGCGATCCGCGAGGCGCATCCACCCGAACACATATCCGGCAATCGCGAGCGTGAGCACGGCAGGCCAGAGGTAGACGTGAAGCGTGTTGAACCACACCGGCGACGCGGCCACGCGTCCGAGGGTGCCGATCCGCAAAGTATTAAGGCCGAGGATCAAGCCGGCGCCGGCGCCAGCCCCGGCGAGGCGCATTCGCCAACTGACTGGATAGGCGAAGACGGCGCCCAGGCAGAGCGCGATCGCATCGGCCCCGCTGCACGCCAGCGTGACCTCGAGAGGCAACGCTGACGGGCCGAACAGTCCCACCGCCGCAGCGGCTTGCACCCGGGTGAACGGCAGTACGGCATGCGCTTCGGTCCAGTTCAGGCGGAGCAGGCCGAACAGGCCGAGGCTCCACGCCACCGCGCGCAGCGCGAATCTAACGGCGTCCGTCCGGCCGCGGGCCGTGTCCGTCGGCACGGGGGATCTCCTGCACGGTGATATGTTGGGCGCCGAAGGACCGGCGCAGCTCATCGATCGCTTCGAGGCTCTTGAGCCTCGTCGAGCAGGAAAAGATATCGATGTTCACCGTGCCCGTTTCCGGCCAGGTGTGGAGGACGGCGTGCGACTCGCTGAGGATCAGGACGCAGGTGAGGCCGGTCTCTGGAAACGAATGTGAGAGCTCGCGCACAACCGTCGCACCCGCCCGCCGCAGCGCCGCGCAAAAAGCGGCCATAATCTCGTCTGGCGCACGGTCGATAAGATCCGTGCACCCGCCGAGGTCGGCCGAGTAGAGGGCGGGTGGGACCTGCGTCTTCATCCTCCGAGACTTTAGGGGGCGCCACGGGACGGCACCGTTCAAAATTGAACAGTTGCCCGGAATCACGAATCCGTACTGTACAAACTGGACGCAAAAGTGTACTATGTCCGTCAATTGAAACCTAGGAGCCTACAAATGTTGCGCAAATACCTGCGTCTGCTGGCCAGCGTCGGGTTCGCCGCTCTCTTGTCTTTGGGCCTTCCCTCCCCAGCACTGGCCCAGGCGTATCTGGGTACGAATCTGCTGCCCTTTGCGGTCCTGGGCGCGACCCCGAGCGTGACCTGCACCGAAAGCGCCGGTCAGGCCGTCATCACCGGAGACATAGGCGTCACCCCCGCTGCCTCGATCACCGGCTTCCCTGCTCCGTGCACGAACGCTAGTGGAGCGTTACACCTGAATGATCAGGCGGCGATAGACGCCAAGGCTAATCTCCTCACGGCGTACGGGGTTCTAGACGCGCAGTCGTGCGGTTCCACCATAGGTCCCAATCTGAATGGACTCACGCTCACGCAAGGCGTCTACTGTGTTGGCGCTGCCGCGACCAATCTATCGGGGACACTCACTCTTAACGCCCAGGGCAATGCCAACGCGTCCTGGACCTTCAAGATGTCGAGCAGCCTCATCACCTCGCCCGGATCGACCGTGAACTTTTCCAATGCTCCTGCCGGAGGCGAAAATGCTTGCGCCGTGCAATGGCTGGTCCCCAGTTCCGCGACCCTCGATACCACCACGACGTTCGTCGGCAACATCCTTGCGTTCACGTCCATAACAATGGCTGCCGGCGCAAACCTGACCGGCAGAGCCTTAGCGCGAAATGGAACGGTGACGATGGATAGCAACACCGTCACCTTCGCCCCGTGCGGCGCGGGAGGCGGAGGCGGGGGCGCTGGCGTTCCCACGCTCTCCGAGTGGGCGATGATCGCGCTGTCGCTGCTCCTCGCATTGGCCGGCGCTGTTGCGATGCGCTC
>JAUSJS010000368.1 GCA_030647575.1 Candidatus Limnocylindrales bacterium
CCAAGTTGTGCAACACAAAAGCTTCTCGATAAGTCCTTAAGCCCAGTAGCTCCGTCGCCGACGCAGGACCGCCTCCCGTGAGAATTAATGGAAGCTCAATCATATTGATTGCATTGACACTTAAGATAATGAGCACTACCAACAGCACGCTCCGAATCATCGGCATCGTTACATGGATAAACCGCTGCCAGGGACCCGCTCCGTCCACCGTTGCCGCCTCGAAGAGCTCTTTCGGAATTGTAGTTAGAGCTGCGATAGTCAGAATCATCGCGAATGGATAGGTACGCCAGACATTGGCAACAATCATTCCGATCATGGCGGTGTTCGCTTGCCCAAAAGTATCAAACCGGAAACCGGCCAGCATGGTTAGCCAGTACCCGATGGGACCTATATCGGCGCTCAATACCCAGCGCCACATTAATGCACTCAGTAATTGCGATACTACCCAGGGGAGAATCAGGATTGTTCGGACAACCGCACGGCCTCGAAAGTCACGAGTTAAAAGCAACGCTAGGCCAATGGCGATTGGAAAGGTCAGGGCCAAAGACCCAAGCGCGAAAATCAGGGTATTGGTAATGTCCTTTATACTGGTGTTATCCGCAGTGAAGAACCTGGAATAGTTTGCGGAACCTACATAGCTCCGCGGTTCGAGAAAAAACGTTTCATATGTTGAGAGCTGGATCGCTTGTATGATCGGCAGAACGGTGACCAAGAGGACGATGAGCGCCGACGGGGTCATGAGAAGCCAGGGGAGGAGTGCGGTTGGCTTCCTGAGCTTCCGGGATCGAGGTGTTCTAGACATCGGGCTTGAGGCCGACGAGTTGCCAGACGGTCATTTCGCTCACCGCCAGCCGGTTCGCGAGACTTCTTCTGGACATAGCTACGCAGCTCCCAGATAGCGGCTCACTCGTCGGCCACGATCCCCGCCATTTCAGTACTGTAACATAGACTATCGAGCGCACGATAGGGAGGAGCCGTGGCGGAGCCGCGATTTGACCTTCGCGGGAAGAGGGCTCTTGTGGTGGGCGCGTCGGGCGGCATCGGGGCGGCGATCGCCCGAGCGCTGGCGCAGTCTGGCATGGATCTTGCCCTTGCCGGTCGCTCGATGGAGAGGCTCTCTCGAATCCGCGCCGAAGCCGACCCGGCCGGCCAAAGGTCCGTGGCGATCGAGGTCGATGTCCGCGACGAACGGTCTGTTAACGACGCCGTCGGAACGGCAATCGACCAGCTCGGCGGCCTTGACGTTGTGGTCGCCGCCAGCGGCGTCAGCCCGATCTACAAGAGCGCGGAGAGGATCTCCGTCGAAGAATGGGACGAGATCTTCGCTACGAACACCCGAGGGGCGTTCCTCGTGGCCAGGGCAGCCGGTCAGCACATGCTGGAGCGCAGGGAAGGCTCGATCATCTTCGTAACCAGCATCTACGAGCGGGTCGGTGGCGAACGCCTCGCCGCGTATGCCGCGTCAAAGGGTGCCGTGAGCCAACTCGTGCGCTCGCTCGCGCTCGAGTGGGCCTCCCGGGGGGTCCGGGGCAATTGCAACGCCCCCGGCTACGTCCGGACCCACCTCACCGCAGGATTGCAGTCGAATCCCGAACTCCTGACCCTGATCGAGATGTCGACGCCGCTCGGGCGCATGGCCACACCCGACGAGATCGCGGGTGCCGCGATCTACCTCGCATCTGACGCGGCAAGCTACGTCACGGGATCGACGCTCTTCGTAGATGGCGGCTGGACCGCTCGCTAGGACCATCCGCACAATAATCTGGTCGGTGTTGTAGACTCGGAGGGTGGAGCTCACCGAGATGGCGCTGCGTGAGATGTTCGGCACGGTGCTGCCTGTGCTGGACGAGCGTCAGCGCCGGGTACTGGCAGGTGCGCAGGCCCGGGCGTTGGGTCGCGGCGGGATCGCGGTCGTGGCCCGGACGGCGCAGCTCGGCCGGACCACGGTGCAGAAGGCGGTCGCCGAGGTCGACGCCGGGGTCGACGCGGCGACGCTCGTCCGCCGCCCGGGGGCGGGCCGCAAGAGCCTGGTGGCCAAGGACCCGGACCTGCTGGCGCGTCTGGACGCGCTGGTGGAGCCGACGAGCCGGGGCGACCCGATGTGCCCGTTGCGCTGGACGTCGAAGTCGACCGGGAACCTGGCCGACGCGCTGGTGACGGCCGGCCACCCGGTGAGCCCCGACACCGTCGGTCGGCTGCTGCGGGCGCTGGGCTACTCGCTCCAGGCGACCGCCAAGCAGCTCGAGGGCAGCCAGCATCGCGATCGCGACGCCCAGTTCGTCTACCTCACCGAGCAGGTGGCCGACCACCTCCGGGGCGGCGATCCGGTGATCAGCGTGGATACCAAGAAGAAGGAGGTGGTGGGGCAGCGGACCAATGGCGGCCGGGAATACCAGCCGGCGGGCCGCCCGGAGCGGGTCGACGTCCACGACTTCCCCGACCCCGCCGTCGGCAAGGCCATCCCCTACGGGGTCTACGACATCGGGGCCAACGAGGGCTTCGTCGTGGTCGGAGCCGACCACGACACGGCCGCCTTCGCGGCGGCGACGATCGGACGCTGGTGGGACACCCTCGGCCGAGCCACCTATCCGGCGGCGAAGCGGCTGCTCATCACCGCCGACGCCGGCGGATCCAACGGCTACCGGCTGCGGCTGTGGAAGGTCGAGCTCGGCCGGCTCGCCGCCCGCACCGACCTCGCCATCACGGTCTGCCACCTGCCGCCGGGGACCAGCAAGTGGAACAAGGTCGAGCATCGGCTCTTCTCGGCCATCACCATGAACTGGCGAGGCCGACCGCTGACCAGCCACGAGGTCGTCGTCAACCTCATCGGCGCCACCACCAGCCGCGGGGGACTGAAGGTACACGCCCACCGCGACACCGGCTCCTACCCGCACGGGATCAAGGTGACCGACGCCGAGCTGGCCGCGGTGCCGGTCACCCCCCACACGTTCCACGGGGACTGGAACTACACCGTGCAACCCCGGCCTAAACCGGGCTAGCTACAACCATGT
>JAUSJS010000371.1 GCA_030647575.1 Candidatus Limnocylindrales bacterium
TGCTGCTCGTGGAGGTCGTCACGCCGGCCGGCAACTGGTCGAGCTGGCCACCACACACGCACGATCTCGACGCGATGCCCGGCGAAGCTGTCCTCGAGGAGATCTATCACTACCGCTTTCGCCGGCCGGAGGCCTGGGGGATCCAGCGCCTCTACCGACGGCCGGAGCGAGATCTCCCGGCCCGCGATGCGTTGTGGGCGGTACGCGACGGCGAGGTCGTGCTCGTCACGGACGGCTACCACCCGTTTGCCGCGACCATCGCCGATGAGGCCTTCTACCTGAACGCCCTGGCCGGCGATCGCCGCACGATGGCCTGCTCGTTCGACCCGGATCTTGTCTAGACGCCCACGGCTGAGCCGCGAGAGGCCCTCAGCGCAGGCGGACGGTCGCGATCTCCCAGGCGCTGAGCGGCAGTCGAAGGAGCGATTCGGAGCAGGGCAGCGCGGCGCCCTCACGGCCGAGCAGATCGACGGCCCGCGCTTCACTGAAGTCCCCGCGGACGATTGCCTCGGTCGGTGTGGCGTGCTCGGCCACGAGCCGAAGCTCCAGCCACGCGCCACGGCGTCGGAGAGCGCTCAGGACAACCCCTGGCCCCTCGACGCTGAGACCGGCTGCCCGCCCCGATCCGGTTACCACTCCGCGAGCCGTGCCGCGCACCGCGAACAGCGGGTGCTGGTAGCGTTCCGCCGCGGCCAGGACATCGGCGTCTGACCAACCGCCGGCATGCGGGAAGAGGGCGAATCCGAAGCTCCAGGCACCGATCCGCTGTGCGTCGGGCACCGGAACCTCTGGCCCAGCCGGGTCCTCCCGGAACGGGTTCGCATTGCGGCTGATGAGGCCGAACGAGCGGAGAACGGTGACGGCCAGCTCTCGACCGCCGTCGACAAGCTCGTACTCCGTCAGATGATCGAGCAAGACCGTCACTCCGGCCGCGTGGACGAACCCCCGGGCCGGGTACGTGGGGAGCGGCACCTCGCCGTGCCCGCCCTCGAGCGTCAGGCCACGCTCCACGACCGCGAACTGCCCTTCAGCAGCGGACGTCATGGCCGGCGAAGGAAGCGGGACGTGCCAGCGCAGGCGGTGATCGCGCGAACGATTGTCGAATTCGATCAGGACCCGCACGAATGGCTCGCCGGCTCGCAGCTCGAGCCTCGTCGCCACCTCGGTGTCGATCGTGGCGTCGGTCCGAGCCGCACCAGTCGGCTCGACGGCGAGCGGCCACTCGTAGCGGCGTTTGACGACGATTTCGCCGAGGAGGGGCCCGGCGGCGATCCGCTCGACCGAGACAGTGAGCGGGGTCTCCACCAGCCGGTCGTTGGCAGGCGGCCCGTAGTTGTAGCTGTCGCCAAACTCCCCGCCGTCGACGAAACGTCCGACGCCGACCAGCTCGGAGCCGTTTCCGCGGAGACGAATCGTCCCATCCCGGTCGACCGTCAGTTCGACCAGGCCGTTCGACAGTGACTGGCCCGTGGCCACGACGGGCTCGACGTCCAACGCCGTGTCGGTCGCCGGACCGCCGGCTTCGACGGTCGACCAGCCAAGGGGCGGCACCGGGAGTCGCACGAGGACCTGGCGACGGTCCGGGGCCATGACGACCAGCTCCCAGCGCGCGGCCGGCGCACCGCCAGCGGCGGTCACGACTTCGTGGACCAACTCGTCCAGGTCGAGCTCCGGTGGCTCACCGACGTCGTCGACCAGCAGGGTGATCGTCGGGATCTCGCCATCAGGGTCGATGCGGGAGCCGTTCAGCTGTCGCCCGAAGAGCTCGCGGCCATGGCGCCGCCGTCGCAGAAGCTCTGGGATCTCGTCGCCGCGGAGCCGGATCCGTGCAATCACCGGTTCCTTCCGCGAGAGCTCCTGGACGGGCACGCGGCTCCCCTCGGCGGAGAAGGCGAGCTCGCCTCCCGCCGGGACGGAGACGTCGAGGGCGACCAGATCGGTGCGAGCCGTGGGCGACGGGTTGACGACTCCCCAGCTTCCGACAGGAATGCCGGCGGCGATCCGCCGTCCGGTGGCATTCACGATCCCGCGCCCCAGCTGCTCCGCCTCGGCGAACCGGGTGAGAACCTGCGCGACGACGGAATCGTGGGAACAGCCGCAGATCGAGTCGTGGGCCGAGTTGTCGACGACTCGTCGCCAGGCCATCTCGAGCAGCCGCTCCGGCCACGGACCGCCATGTAGCGCCGTCAGGGGCTCGGCGTACCGTTCGAGCAGGCGCTCGACACGACCGCACGCGGCCTTGAGGTCGATGCGCGCCGAGCTGACCCCCATCAACATGTTCGCCCGGGCGCCGGAGCGCAACTCGCCAGTCCAATGACGGATGGGCCGGTCGTCGGTCTCGGGTCGGGCGGCATAGTCGGCCAGCGTCTCGAGGCGCACCTCGAGCCCAGCGACGTCTCGATTCACGGCGTCCACGAGGTCGGCAAGACGAGGCGAGGGGACGGCATGGTCGGTGCCGTACATCGCCAGCACGGAGCGTTCGCCATAGAAGTCGGCGTTCGCCGCGCGGTAGCGAACCAGCTTCGACCCGAGGCGATCCGGCACGTCGAACAGGTAGGCGCCGTTGCCGTAGCCACCGACCAGGTACTCCGCCTCGACGTGGGAGCCGTCCGGCGCGGCCCAGCGGAACGTGTTGCGGTCGATCGCCGCGGGCACGCCGCGCCAAACGACTGCCCGGTCGATTCCGGCCCGCCGCAGGATCTGCGGCATCTGCGCGATGTGACCGAACATGTCCGGCAGGTACCCGACCGGCATGGCACCACCGAGCCCTTCGGCCCGAGCCCAGCCGAACTCCAGGTTGCGAACGATCGTCTCGCCCGAGACGAGGAACTCGTCCATCAGGATCTGCCACGGCCCGATCGCCAGACGCCCTTCGGCAATGAGTCGCCGGATGAGCGGCTCCGCGTCAGGCCGCACCTCGAGGTAGTCGTCGATCGTGGCCGCCTGACCGTCCAGTGTGAAGCGCAGTCGCGGGTCCCGATCCATCCGCTCCAGGAGCTGGTCGACCAGCTCGACAAGTCGCATCCGGAAGGTCTGGAAGGGCTCGTACCACTCGCGGTCCCAATGGGTGTGCGGGACGAGATGGACGACGGCGCGATCGGTCAAGCTGGCGCCTCTGTCTCGATCGGCAGGCCGCTCTGCGCGGCGCGGCGAGCCACGATCCGCTGGGAGGTGACGATGTCCGCGCGACCCTCCACCGAGCCGGCCTTCGGCGGGAGCCCATCGACGACCAGGGCGTGGAAGGCCAGCAGCTCCTCCTCGAACGCTTCCACAACCGAGCGATGGCGCGTGTCGCGGCGCCCGCGGTCGCTGAGCTCGGCGATCCGCAGGTCGGTCGGAGCGTGGAGCAGATAGGGTGATGGGAATTCGAGCTCGATCGTGGCCCGCTCGCTGACGACCCGGACCTCTTCGCGATAGGCCGGACAGTCGGGCAGGAAATGCCAGCGGATGGCGAATCGTGCGTCGCCGCCGAGACGCCCGGTGATCGCGACCGACGGCGGCCAGCGCTCCTCCGGCCAGACGTCGACGGTATCGATCTCGGTCGGATCGCCGGCGAAGGCGCGGATCAACGCCAGCTCGTGGACGATGCTCCCAAGCACGACGTTCGAGTAGAGCTGGCCGAGCTCCGCCGCGGCCGGTCCGAGCGCGATCGAACAAAGCCGATCCTCCTCTTCGCGGAGTCGCGCGATCGTCTCGGCCGGGATGTCGGTGGCGGGCGGCAGCAGACGGGCGTGGGCCAGCTGCCGCTCGCCCGTCGGGTGGAGGACGCAGACCTCGATCGAGCGGATGGACCCGATGCGTCCTGTGTTGCCGGCGACGGCCAGGCCCTCGACGACCGCCGGGTCATAGAGCTTCATGTAGCCGACCTGGAGCTTGCGCCTCGGATCGGCGGCCAATCGGGCGGTGATGGCGTCCGCCTCGGACAAGGTCCAGGCGAGCGGCTTCTCCGCAAAGACGGCCACGCCCCGATCGAGCCCGGCCAGGATCGACTCACCGTGCGAACCGGAGGTCAGGATCAGGAGCCCATCCAGCCCCTGGATGGCGAGCAGGGCGTCCAGCGTCGTGAGCCTGCTCGCTGCCGGCACCCGGTGCCGCTCGCCGATGGTCTCGACCAGACTGGCCGACAGGTCGGCGATGGCCGCGATCTCGAACCGGTCGGCGAGGCGGTCGAGGAGGGGCAGGTGAACGGCCTGGGCCACGGCACCCAGACCGAGGACGCCGACTCGAATGCGATCAGGCACGGGGAGCGGTGCAGCTGGCGGTGCCCATCGGCGAGGAGTATAGGCGGCGTTGGCAGCCAACCAACGCCGCTCGAATCGGCCAATGTCGTAGGCTGGGTCCGCACCGAGCGGGTCGCCGCTCCGCACGTTGACAAAAGGACGATCGTGCAATGCCCAAGGTGCTGCGCCGCGCGCCGACTCCCGGTATGAGCCCGGCGGTCCGCCCGGCTCCGCCGGTGGTGGGCGCCGCATTCGGCGACGACTGGTGGCGGCGGGGCGTGATCTACCAGGTCTACCCACGCTCGTTCGCCGACTCCAATGACGACGGTGTCGGCGATCTGCCCGGTCTCATCGAGAAGCTCGACTACCTTAATGACGGAACCCAACGATCGCTCGGCGTCGACGCGATCTGGCTCTCGCCGATCCATCCGTCTCCGGGATTCGACGTTGGCTACGACGTCGCGGACTACGATGCGATCGATCCGCTCTTCGGCGCCCTCGAAGACTTCGATCGGCTCGTCGCAGAGGCGCATCGCCGCGGGATCCGGATCCTTCTCGACCTGGTCATGAACCACACGAGCTTGGCCCATCGCTGGTTCGAGGAATCGCGTCGAGATCCGTCCGGTCCATTCGGCGACTGGTATCTGTGGCGCGATGGGGTGCGCGACCGTTTCGGCCGGGTCGGCAAGCCGAACAACTGGACCTCATTCTTCGGAGGTTCAGCCTGGACCTGGGACGCGACGCGCGGGCAGTTCTACATGCACACGTTCCTGCCCGAGCAACCCGACGTGAACTGGCGCAACCCGGCGCTCCGCGCGGCGATGCTGACGATGGTTCGACGCTGGCTGGAGCGCGGGGTGGACGGCTTCCGGCTGGACGTCTTCAATGCCTTTTTCAAGCACGCCGACCTGCCGTCGAATCCGCGCCGCTACCTTGGTCGACGACCCTACGATCGGCAGCTCCATCTGTACGACAAGGATCGACCCGAGCTTGTCGACTTTCTCGTGGATTTCCGGGCGCTCGTGGATTCCTATCCCGAACGGATGACCGTCGGCGAACTGTTCTCGGCCGACCCGGCTTTGGCAGCCCGGCTGAGCGCGCCGCGCCACCTCGTGTTCGACTTCGGGTTGATCCGCCAACGCTGGCGTGCCGAAGGCTTTGCGGCGGCGAGCGACGAGCACGAGCAGCGGTTCGGACCGGATGGCTGGCCAACCATCGTGCTGTCGAATCACGATCAGTCGCGCCAGGCCTCACGGCTCGCCCCAGGCGCAGACGCCGGTACAAGCGATGCCATTGCCCGGGCTGCCTGTGTACTCAGCCTGACGCTCCGGGGAACGCCCTTCCTGTACTACGGCGAGGAGATCGGGGCGCGGGACGTGCCGGTTCCCTGGTCCGAGATCATCGACCCGCCGGCCCGTCGAGGCGGCCGGATCGTTCGGCGCATCGTCCCCTGGTGGAACCGAGATCAGGCGCGCTCTCCGATGCCGTGGGGCGACGGCCCGAACGGGGGGTTCTCGCCGGTTCGACCGTGGCTACGGATGGCTCCGGACGTCGAGACCCGCACCATGGCGATCCAGGACGGCGACCCAGTGTCGGTCCTGAGCACCTATCGCCGGATGGTCTGGCTTCGACGTCGGCATCCGGCGCTCCAGGTGGGCGCTTACCGACGGTTGGCGGCCGCGTCGCGCGGCGTGTTCGCGTTCGAGCGCACGACCGCCGACGAGGCGATGATCGTCGCGGTCAATTTCGCCGCAGCACCGACGAGCTTCCGTGTTCGAACGGGCCGGCGTTGGAGCGTGGCCTTCGATACCCACCACCGCGCGACCGCCGACATCTCGGGCGGCGATCGGCTGACACTCGGGCCACGCGAGGCGATCGTCCTGCTGGCCGGGTGACGGTATGACGCGGGTCGGGTCGCTTCGGCCCCTGCTACCATGACGCCCGACCCACGCTCAGCACTCCTGGGAGCCATCACGTGCCGCTCGAATTCTTGAGGCGCCGGGGACAGGCCGTCGAGCCGGCCGCGCCTGCGCCCGTCAAGACGACATCCGGGCTGATGCCCGAGGAAGTCGTCGCCCAGGACCACCAGCTCAAGCTCTACTACGCCGGCAAGAGCAGCGAGGGTGTCCGGATGAAGACCGGACCGGCGGCCATCCGCGAGCTGCCGTCGATGCTGGTCGGGCTGGCCCGGGGCGAGATCGAGGTCGTCGAGCCACTGCCGCTCGAGTTCAGCCAGGCGACACCCACGATCGTCAGCCCGTCGGAGGCGATGCAATGGCTGAACGCCCATCACGCGCATTCACCGATCACCCGTCACGCCCTGGTCGTGCTCGAATCGATCGATGCCGTGGATCTCGCCTTCGACACCTTCGTCTGTGCCTTGCTCGAGGGTGAGGTGGATACCTCCGGCTACCCCGAGTACAACGCGATCGTCGGCGGCGTCGCCGCCCACTGGGACGAGGCCACTGGCGACATGATCTGCCGCGCGGTCGTCGGCTGGGGCGGCAAGGGCGTCCGCGGGGACACCGACCGAGTCGGGGCGAAGCTGCTGGCCGGCCTGCTCAACAGCATCCTGGCCAGCCAGTACGCGATGGGTCTGACCAGCATCGAGCGGCCCGTCCCGGCGGCCGGTCGCGGCGGCCTGGTCTGTGCCCACTGCGGCTTTGCCTCGGCTCACGAGCGTGCCTTCTACTGCCCGAAGTGCGGCATGCGCCTGCTGCGGGGCTGAGGGCGGGTCGGACCGATGCCGCTCTACGACTACGACTGCGCCGCCTGCGGTCGCCGCCTCGAGGTGGTCCACGGCGTCCACGCGCCCGGACCCGCGCATTGCCCGAACTGCGGCGGCGGGCCGCTGAAGAAGGCGATTACAGCGCCGGCCGTCCATTTCAAGGGCTCGGGCTGGGCCAAGCGCGACCGACGGGCGACGGTGGCGCCGGGCACGTCCAAGGCATCGACCGACGCCCCTGCGACAGCCGATGGCGAGGTCAAGGACAGCGGCGGGGCCTCGGGCGGGTCGAAAGCCGAAGGCGGCGCCGATGGTGGTGCCAACCGCGCTGCCGATGGCCCAGGCGAACCCGCGGCGGCAGCATCGAAGACGACCGCGGCCGGCACGGCGACCAAGACCGACTGACGGATGGCCGCCCCCACCGACTGGATCACCCTTGGCGAGGCGGCGGAGATCCTGGCCGCCGCCAATATCCACTTCACGCCGGCTACGATCGGCGGTTGGGCTCGAAGCGGACGCCTGCAGAGCATCAAGCTGGGCGGCAGGCGGTTCGTCCGGCGCGGCGAGGTGCGGGCGCTAGTCGCCGCTCCTCGGCGCGTTCGGGGCGAGGACGTTCAGCCAGCGCTGTTCGAGGACCTGGGGGGCTGAGCCCGACCCCCGATGGACGCTCGCGCGTTCCTGGCTCGGATCCTGGAGCAGCCGCGGGTGGTCGCCGTTCGGACGGTCCTGGACACGTACGGCCGAGCGGCGGGCGGCCTGCTGGCCAACGGACTCGCGTTCTCGGCCCTCTTCGCCGCGATTCCCACGACGCTGCTGGTGCTCGGCCTGGCCGGCTGGGTCGCCGGCGAGGATCCCACGATTCGGGAGCTGGTCATCGAGGCTTTCATCGCCGCGCTCCCACCGCTCGCCGATCTCATCCGCGGCTCGGTCGACGCGGTCACAGAGGGGGCCGCGCTGACGTCCGTCGTCGGCGTGGTTGGCTTGGTCTGGACGGTCAGCCAACTGGTCGGCGCCGTGGACGTCGCATTCGCCCGCATCTTCTCCGACGTACCCGAGCGAGGCGCGCTACTGCGGACGGTTCGAGGCTTCGTCGTCGTCGGCCTTCTGGCGGCGACGGTCATCGTCATCATCGCGAGCCTCGGTCTGGTTGCGGCGCTCGACACGTTGAGCGGGACCCAGGGATCGCTGGCGCGAACGGCCGTCGGGTGGCTCGGGTCGCCCCCGTTCCTCGCCGTCGCCGCCAGCGTCGCGGTCATCGTCTGTTATCGGAAGCTGCCACCCCGGCCACCACGCTGGCGTGCCCTGGTCCTCCCGGCGGTGATCGTCGGCGTGATCCTGGTGGTCCTGAGCCAGGTCTTCACGTTTCTCGTGCCACGGCTGGTTGGGGTGGCGGAGCTGGCCGGATCGCTTGCATCGGGCTTCGTCGCCCTCGCCTGGCTGTCGTTCTCGTTCCAGGCGCTCCTGCTGGGCGCCGCCTGGGTTCGGGTTCGTGATGCGGGACTTCCCGGCGCGGTTGCCGGTCCATCGCCGTCGGCCGGGTCAGCGCCCCTGGAGGGTGCCGCAGCGCCGGCAGAACCGGGCGGTCGCGGAGAGTGACAGCCCACAGCTGACGCACGGCTGGACCCCGCTCGAGGTCCGGCCAGGTGCGGGCGGCGCCGTCACGAGCTCCTCGTTGGAGGCAGCCCAAAGTGCCTCGATGCCGCCCTGGGGTGCTGCGGGCCGGCCGAGGAACGGCAGCCCCGCGGCCGGCGTCGAGGCCGGCCAGTGCGGCCTGGCCGGCCACTGGGGCTCGCCGGTTGGCAGCTCGGACGGAGCTGCGTTGGCCTGAAGTGGGACGCCTCCGTCGCGCTCGGACGGCGACGCGGGTGGCGTGCTGCCGGTCGGGTCCGGCGCGGTGATCCGCCAGGTGGGCTGCTCGACCACGTCGGCGCCCGTGGCCGCGGCCAGAGCCTGGGGTTCGGGCCCCGGCGCGGCCTCCGCGGTCTCCGGCTCGGCGGCGCGCTCGGCGGTCGCCGCGGCGTCGTGTCGCCCTCGTTCGTAGGCATCCAGTTCGGCATCGAGGCTCTGGCCAGGACGGAAGCGCCGGAGCAGGCCGGCTGTCTGGGCGGCGGCCTTGCCCGCCGCGTCACGAGCGACGGGGGGCGTTTCCTCGGACTCCGCGGCGGCGATCGGCTCGACCTCGGGCTGCGCCTCGGCGCGCGGCTCGACCTCGGTCGCATCGGCGCTCTCGCCTCCCGCGGCGACTTCGGTGAGGGTTGGCCACGCATCGTGCGGCTGGTCGGGTGTGCCATTGGTTGGAGGCGGCTCGCCGACGAGGACCGCCCTCAGGTCGTCGATCTCAGCGGCCGGTTCCGGCAGCGCGAGCGGCGCGCACGACAGGCAGCGTACCTCGGGCTCGTTCCAGCAGTTGGGGCAGGTGTACTGCCGGCACGACATGCAGAAGTTGAAGGTCTTGTGGAACGCGTCCAGCTGATGGGCGGTCGCCTCGCGATCCGTCTCGCTGCGGGCGGAGGCCATCGCCTCGTCGATCGAGGTGTCATCCGACAGGACGAAGTTCTTCAGGCCCCGCGACAACACCTTGACGCCCTTGAGGCGAACCCGCGGGCGCGCGGATTCGAAGGTGTAGCGGGTGCCGCATCGTTCGCAGAACGATTCGGTCAGGATCTCGGTCATCGGTCCCCGGGGATAGCGCGGATCAGTCCGAGCGCGTTCGCCGCTCGGAACGGGGCGAGAGTATAGCGCACCGGTTTCCGGGGCCCTGGAACGGGGGTACCGCGTAATCCATCGGATGGTCAGGGCACCGAATGAGGTTCGACGGCGTGCCGCCGGCCCTCTGCTAGACTCCGCCACCGACCATGCCGCCCCTGGCCGCCATCGAGCGGTTCTTCGAACGCCTCTTCGAACGCCCGTCGGCACGCCTCTTCCGCACGCACGTGCAGCCGGTGCAGATCCAGCGCCGGATCGAGCGCGCGATGGAAACCGGACGACGGCCGAGCGCGGACCGGACGCTCGTCCCGAATCGGTTCATCGTCCACCTCCACCCGGACGACCTGGCTGGATTCGCCGACATGGCGGACGGGCTGGCCTCAGGGCTGGCGGACGAGGCGCTCTCCTTCGCTCGTGCCCATCACTACGCCCTGACCGATCGACCACGGGTGGACCTGGTGGCCGATCCGACCGTCCTGCGTGCCGACATCCGGGTCGACGCCCGATTGACGTCAGCGCAGGCTGCCGAGCGGGCCAGCGGATCGGGCGCGTCGTCGGAGCCCTCGGACCGGGGCGGACTGGACGACCCGACGGCGACGGCGGTCTTCACCCTGCCGCATTCGAGGGCCCCTCGCGCGGTCCTCCGCGTGATCGACCCTGACGGGCGGACGCGCGAGCACGTCATCGAGGCCGGCGGTCTCACCATCGGACGAGGCGAGGACAACGACCTGGTCGCTCGCGACCTTCGTGTATCACGCCACCACGGACGGATCGTGGGGCGCCGAGGGACCCTCGTCTACCTGGACCGAGGCAGCACCAACGGCTCGAAGGTCAACGGCGAGCCGGTCACCGAGGTCGTGCTGGGCGTCGGAGACCGGCTCGAGGTCGGGGATACGGCGCTCATCCTCGAGGTGGCCGGGGCGCCCGACTGATGGACGGCTTCACGCTCGTGCTGTGGGGCGCCCGGCTGCTCTTCCTCCTTTTGCTCTATGTCTTCCTCGCGCGGGTGATCCGTGCGCTTCTGCGCGACCTTCGGGCGGCTGCCCGCGAGCCGGTCGACCGTCCGGGGCGTCTCGTCGTCCTCGAGTCGCCGGGCGGGGAGCCTGCCGTCGGGCGCTCGTTCGGGCTCGACGTGATCACGCCGCTCGGTCGCGACGTCAACAACGCGATCGTCATCGACGATCCGTTCGCCTCGGCTGAACACGCCGTCCTCACCTACCGGGGTCGGAGCTGGTATCTCGAGGATCTCGAGAGCACGAACGGGTCCTACATCAACGGGCAGCCGATCGACGGGGTGGCGGCGCTGGGCTACGGCGACGAGCTCCAGATCGGCCAGGTTCGCTTCCGCCTCGAACGAACGCGGGCATGACGGCGCAG
The DNA here is from genome assembly GCA_030647575.1 of Candidatus Limnocylindrales bacterium. Taxonomy (GTDB): domain Bacteria; phylum Chloroflexota; class Limnocylindria; order Limnocylindrales; family CSP1-4; genus SPCO01. Next base: position 11,029 of record JAUSJS010000371.1, read on the forward strand.
GCGGGGCGCGCCGGGACGTCGCCCGCACCACGCAGCCTGCCCCGAGTGCTGGGACCGATCCGCCCGCGGGCCCGCTGGCAGGAGCTCCGGTTACTGCTCCTGGTGGCACTCACGCTGGCGATCGGGAGCGTCTCGCTCGGCACGGCGCTCACCGGCGAGGTCGGGCTGCACGACCCGTGGGGGCTCGGCATCTATCTCGCGGCACTGCTTGGTGCGCACGGGGCGCAGGTGCTGGCCGGGCGCCGGACGGACCAGATCCTCCTGCCGGCCGTTGCCATGCTCGGCGGACTGTCGCTGCTGCTGATGGAGCGGCTGCCCCAGGATCTCGTCATCCAGCGCTTCTTCGGGACCTCGTTCGGGCTGGCCGAGGTCCAGCTCATCTGGCTGGTCGGCGCGATCACCGTCGCAGCCACCCTGGGCATCATCGTCCGCTCGGACAGCTGGCTGCGCCGCTACAAGTACACCTGGGCCGCGGTCGGGGTCGGGTTGCTGTTGTTGACCTTCGTCCTCGGGACCGAGATCAACGGCCAGCGCCTGACCCTCCAGATCGGCCCGATCAGCGGCCAGCCGTCCGAGCTGCTCAAGGTGATCCTGGTCGTCTTCCTGGCTGGCTATCTCTCCGAGAACCGGGCCCTGCTGGTCGAGCAGGACACGCGCGTCGGTCCGCTCCGGCTGCCGCCCCTCCCATACCTCGCCCCGATGGTGGCGATGTGGGCGATCGCGCTGGGGATCGTCGTCGTCCAGCGCGACCTCGGCGCCGCGCTGCTCTTCTTCGGGGTCTTCCTGGCCCTGCTCTACGCCGCCACCGGACGGATCAGCCTGGTCCTCATCGGCCTGGTCCTGTTTCTGCTCGGGAGCGCGGCGATGGCCAACTTGTTCGAGCACATCCGGACCCGGATCGACATCTGGATCGACCCGTTCAGCGACCCCCTCGGAGCCGGCTACCAGGTCATCCAGGCCCTCCACGCGTTCGCCCGGGGCGGCCTGCTGGGGATGGGCCTCGGCGGCGGACTGCCCGAGATCGGTGGCCGGCCACCGATTCCCGAGATCCACACGGACTTCCCGCTGGCCGCGCTTGGCGAGGAGCTCGGCATCGTCGGCGTCGTGGCGATCCTGGGTATCTACCTGGTGATCGTCCAGCGCGGCCTGCGGATCGGCGTGGCCGCCGCCGATGACTATCGCTCGCTGCTGGCGATCGGGCTGGCGCTGGTCATCGGGATCCAGGCATTCATCATCGCGGCGGGAAACCTGAAGGTTCTGCCGCTGACCGGGGTCACGCTGCCGTTCATCAGCTATGGCGGCTCCTCGCTCCTTGCGAACGCCGTGGTTGTGGGGCTCCTCCTGGCGCTCTCCGACAAGGGCGTCGAGCCGCCGCCTTTGCCACGACCTGGATCGCGCTGGCGCCGTCTCACCCGACGGGCGGCAGCCTGATGCTTGGCCCGACCGGTGCCAGCCCGCCACTCGGTCCGACGACGATCCACGTCGCGCTGCTGCTGTCGGTCGCCTTTGCGGTGCTGGCCGGCGCGGCCGGCTACTGGGGCGTGGTTCGCGCGCCGGAGCTGGCTCGCTCACCTGACGACGCGGCGGTCATCGCGGCGTCGCGCACCGTGCCGCGCGGGCAGATCCTGGATCGGGACGGCACGGTCCTGGCCAGCAACGAGGCGGACGAGAACGGCGAGCTCTACCGCGTCTACCTCAGCCCGACGATCAGCCAGGTGATCGGCTACGCGTCGCGGATCTACGGCCGGGCCGGCCTTGAGCGAACCTTCGACGCAGAGCTCACCGGCCTGGCCGGCGATCCGCTGACCGACGCCTTCGCCAAGTTCGGGGCGCAACGCTACGACCCGAAGGATCTCACCCTGTCCCTCTCCCATGACCTGCAGCAGGCCGCCGTTTCGGCCCTCGGCAAGCGCCGCGGGGCGGTCGTCATGCTGGATCCGCGGACCGGTGAGGTCCTGGCGCTGGCATCGACGCCGACCTACAACGCCTCCAGGCTCGCCAACCCCGCGACCGCCGCCGCCACGTTCGAGGCGCTGCGGGACAGCCCGGCACAGCCCCTGCTGCCGCGCGCGACCCTGGGTCGGTACGTGCCGGGCTCGGTGTTCAAGATCGTGACCGCCATCGCCGGCCTTGGTTCCGGGGCGATCACGGCCGAGACGACATACACGGAACAGCCGCGTGCCGAGCGCACCGGCCTGCTGGTCGAGGGCTTCCGCGTTCGGGACGGGCACCACCCCGAGACGGGCTCGACGGCGCTGGACCTCATCGGTGCGACCGAGGTCTCCTGCAACATCTGGTACTCGCTCACCGGCCTGGAGACGGGCGGCGCCGCCCTCGTCGACTACGCGGGACGGATGGGGTTCGGCGCCCCGCTCCCGTTCGACCTGCCGACCGCGATCTCGCAGGTAACCAACGGCAGCGGCACCGATCCGGGCGGGTTCGTCGACGATGTCGAGCTGGCGAACGCGTCGTTCGGCCAGGCCGAGACGTTCGTGACTCCCCTCCAGATGGCGCTGGTGGCCGCCACGGTCGCCAACGACGGCGAGCTGATGCGACCGTGGCTCGTCACCGCCTTGAGCGGGGCCGGCGGGAAGCGGACGATCGGCCCGGAGTCGATGGGTCGGATGCTCTCCGCGACCGATGCCCGGGCGATCAACGAGGCGATGGTCCAGGCCGTGGAGGGGCCGCTCGGCCGCCGGTTCACCTCGGGAGCCAAGGTGTCCGGCGTGACCACGGCCGGCAAGTCCGGCACGGCCGAGCTCGGCGGCAGCGGCGAGCCGCATTCCTGGTTCATCGGCTTCGCGCCGGCCGACGACCCCCAGGTCGTCATCGCGGTCCTCGTCGAGCAGGCCGGGCGGGGTGGAGAGGTGGCGGCCCCGATCGCGGGTCGCCTGATGACCCGGTGGCTCAAGGGCGGCGAATGAGCGACGAGGAAGGATCCGATGTCGCGCCCCGCGATGGCCCCGAGCCTTCGGCCGCGGTCGGTCGGACCGAGGCCGGTTCTGCACCGGCACCGGCCGTGCCGCGCGAGCCGCGGCCGATGATCGAGCGGCTGGGCCTCGCAGCCGTCGCTCTGGTCCTGGCCGTCCTGTTCGGTGGCGTCGCGGCGGCGTCGTGGGTCGGTGGCGAGCCCTTCCTGGCGGCGATGGGCGCGATCGGTAGCCTGATGACCCTCTGGGTGGGCGCGCTGACACTGATCCGCGGTTGACCGGAACCGTCAGCGGCCGTGATCGGGGCGTCCTCAGGACGTCGCTCGGATGGCGGCGCGAGCCGGGCCGCCATCCGACCCTGGGATCAGGAGCGGCAGGCAAATGAGCTCGTACGCTCCCGGCTCGACGCCGCGGAGATCGAGCCCCTCGACGATGACCACGCCTGCCTCCAGCAGGGCAACGTGGGTGGGCGTCGGCTCGTCGAAGGGAGCGATCGACAGGTAATCGGCGCCA
>JAUSJS010000372.1 GCA_030647575.1 Candidatus Limnocylindrales bacterium
CAGGAGGAACTCCTCGTCGCCCTCCCAGCGGAACAGGACGCGCAGATCGTCGTCGACGCTGAATGCCCAGTAGCCGTCGAGTTCGCCCTTCAGCTTGTGCGTTCGAAGGAGCGGATCCTGTGGGTCGGCGGCGAAGCGGCGGAGTGCGGCACGCAGCATCGAAGCCTGCGGTTCTCGGAGCTTCTTGGCCTTTCGAAGGAAGCGACTTGAGGCCGTGAACCGCAAGTCAGCCCCGAAGCTCGTCCAGTAGTTGCTCGACGTCGTCGAAGCGTGGTGCCTCGCCGGCCTGATGCTCCGCCTCGGCCTCGCGGACCTCGGTCAGGAAGACCGCCCGGCGAAGCGCACTGAGCTCGGCCTGATCGCGCTCGTACCGCTCTGGGTTCACGATGTACGCAGCTCTCCGTGAGCGCTGCAGGACGACCGTCGGCTCATCGCTAGCCTGCACGTCGTCGATAACGTCGGCCACCCGCCGCCGTAAATCGCTAATCGGAATGCTCTTCATCAGACGTCCAACTGTACAGCCTGATGTACGTCTGTCAATACGGTAGGCGGGTCATTCCGTTCCGACCCGCCGCCGTCGGCGCTCAAGTCGAGCCTGGAGCTGATCGTCGTCGAGGAGCGGCACATCGCTCGCGGCTTCAGGAGTCGGGGGCGGCTCGGTTCGCATTCCCGGACTTGGTTGGGCCGGCCGTGCGGGGAGCTGGCGATCCTGGCGGACGAGCCGCACTCACCTGCGCCAGACCTGGTCCTCGGCCGCGCCTCCTCGCGCTGCCGACGTCTGGCCCGAGCCTTCTCGTCGACACACTCCTGCTCCGCGCGTTCGAGCGCCGTCTCCTCGATGAGGAGTCGGCCGCCCGCTGGCTCCGGGGCAATGTCGCGATCGACGTACCCGAACCGCGCTGCCCGCGGCGTCGAGCAGTAGAGTCGCATATGTGAGCGATCCGAAGCGATTCGGCCCTGACGCCCGGATCAGTCGGGCGCGACTCGAGCGGATGGTCGAAGAGGCGACGGTCGACTGCTACGGCGAGGCTGAGGAGGCAGCCTGCCTCCTGGATGCGCTCGAGGAGCACGTTCTCCTGCCGTTCAGCACGACGATTCTCACCGTTACGATGTCGGTGGTGCGCTTCGAGCTCACCGATCGTGACGACATCGTCGCGATCTGCACCCGTGGTGGAGCACACCAGGCCGTACCGCTCGTCGACCTCCCGCTCCCATCGCCATTGCCACATGGCGCGGAATGGATCGACGCGTATCGGCTGTGGGCACGAGTCTGGGCCGCGGACGATCAGGAGTGAACACACTCATTCCCACTCATCAGCTGTTCGGCGCTGTGCCGGCCTCGACCAGCTCGGCTGCGCCTCCAGCGGCGAGCGTGGGAACAGCTGCCGTCTGGAGTCATCGCCGATACTCGCCCTCCGGCCGACATAGCTCAGCGGTAGAGCAGCTGTTTCGTAAGTCTCCGCCGGTATGCGCAGTGCTACCGTGCTTGGCGGGCCGATACAAACGGCAACACTTATCAGCTATTCGATTCCAGGGTGTGCCCGCCGTAAATGTCCCGCCGAACGGCCCCCACTCGCCAGCGACTCATGCTCGGACACGCCCTTCCCGCCGGCCACCGCCGCTTGGTCTCCGGACGAGTCTCGGTCATTGATCCTTGGTGGATGCGGGCTCACCCTGTGCGCTTGATTCAGTCTCGGATCGCCCGGCCGGCCTCGACGGTCCACCGGGTGCTCCGCCGGCACGATCTCGTCCGGCGCTACGTCGGAAGTGGACCACGACGACGCAGAACGGCCCCCGGTCTGCGTTCGTCTCGCCGCTGTCACACGGAGCGAACGCGAGGAGCCGGGGGCCGTTGTATATGTCGCTGCGGCCGGTCAACCCTTCGCGAACGTCTCGGCGCTTTCGAATTCGAACGCAACCATCGCCTCGTCGCCGACGACCCACGCGTCGTGACCGGGCTCGATCACAGACGCGTCACCGGGTCCAGCCTCTCCCTCGCTGCCGTCTGTGTGGGCAACGTGCAGGCGACGTGGGCAACGTGCAGGCGACCGCTGACGACCGCACCGACATGCCGTAGCTGGCACGAGTCCGTGCCGGCGATCGACTTCACGGCTTCCGACCAGCGCCACCCCGGCTCGAACGTGAAGCGAGCCGCGGTATCGCCGCCGAGGCGGACCACCTCGACCCGCGTCCTGGGGGGCGTTCGGGTCTCGTCTGGCGAGTCGAACGACTTGGTCGTGAACCCTGCCATGGCCCTCCTCCTTTCAGGCGGTGCGCGTCGTCAGCGACACCGTCCGCGGGCGCAGGAGCGCGAGAAAGATCGGACAGCGTTCACGCCAGGCGTCGAACATCGGCCCGGTCTTGTCATCCCCGTCCGACGTCGTGATCTGGATGTCGAGTGCGATGTCACCCAGCTCCGGCGAGGCGTCGTCGATCCCGAGCAGGCCTCGCAGGTCAGTGGAGCACCGAGCGACCGCGGTGATGCCGTCGATCCGAACGCCGAACTGCGGCGCGAGCGTGTCGTACAGGAACGCGACCCCGCACCCGGCCAGCGCGCCGAGGAGATACGCGGTCGGACTCGGTGCGAGGTTGGTCCCGCCGATCGCGGCCGGCAGGTCGGCGTCCCAGTTGAACGGCCCGGCCGACAGACGGGCTCGGCCGTTGGCGAGCGTCGCCGTGACAGCCGGTGTGCCCTGGGCAGTGCTGGGGTCCGCGCGGAAGCGCGCTTCTGTTTCCGAGAACGCGGCGATCGTCATATCGGGTTCCTCCTGTGGCGCCGACCCGGGACGGGCGGCATCGAGCCACAGAATCAGGCCGACGGGTCGGGCGGGGATACCGTGCTGGCACCCAATCGATGGGCGTCGGGGCGCGGCGGGATGGCGGGATGCACGTACCGGGCGTGCCGTCGATTCACGCCAGGTCGCGCCGGAGCACCGCCGCGACGGCGGCGGCGCGGGCAGCCTTCCCGGCGACGCCGAGCTTGCCGTAGGCGTTCGAGAGGTGTCGCTCGACGGTCCGCACGCTGAGCCCGAGCTCTGCGGCGATCGCCTCGTTGCCCAGGCCGCGGGCGGCCTGCCGCAGGACATCGAGCTCGCGGCCGGAGAGCGGCTCCGCGGGCCTGGCGGCCAGTCCATCGTCGGCCCAGCGCTCGGGCCCGAGGAAGGCGCGGACCTCGGACAGGAACCTGGCCCACGCCGGCTCGCCGGCAAGGAGAATGTGGTTGGCGCTGTCGAGCTCGATGAGGCGGGCATCCGGGATCTGGCCGGCGACCTTGACGGCTTTGCCGAACGGCGCCGCCCGGTCGCCGACGGCGTGCAGGATCAGCGTCGGCGCGTCGATGCGCGGGAGCTCGTCGGCGACGTCGACGGCCTGCTGGGCGAGCCGGCTGGCGACCGCGTTCGCGGGCGAGGTCGACATTCGTTCGAGGTCGTCGAACCAGCGCATCTGCTCCTCGCTGGCGTTGGGAATGTAGATGCGAGTGAAGACACGCCGGAACAGCGGATCCTCCGTCGCCCAGCCGACGCGGATCATGCTCCGGAACGTCTCCTCGACGTCGAGCCTGTGGCCCTCGAACGTCGTCGGCTCTGGACTGACCGTGCCGTAGAGAATCAATCGCGTCACCCGCTGCGGGTGGCGAGCTGCGTAGGCCATCGCCACCGGGGACCCGCCCGACATCCCGAGCAGCGCGAAGCGCTCGAACCCCGTCGCCTCGACAAGAGCCTCGAGGTCACCGTAGCGCGCCTCGAGCGAGAAGTCCGTGATGTCCCAGTCGGACATCCCGAACCCGCGCTCGTCGTAGCGGACGATCGTGGCGAACTCGCCGAGGTCGCGGAGGAAGTGCTGCCAGACGGGACTGCGCCAGTCGTGCTGAAGATGACTGAGCCAGCAGGAGACGACGATGACGGGCGGACCGCTTCCGTGGATCGCCCAGGCGAGCCGTGCACCGTCACGCCCTCGGCAGAAGCGCACATCCTGGTCCGCGCTGTGGCGAGTGCCACGGTCGGGCAGAAGGGCGGGGAGTTTCATGGGTTTGCTGATCTTACGCGCCGGTGTGCCCGTCCTGGACGAACGCTACGGGCCGCACGGGTCGAAACCGACCTACTCTGACGCCGTGCGAGACGTCATCGCGCCGTGGCAAAGGCTGAAAGGGAAGCAATGAGCTGTGGGGCCCAGGCTCGGGAGTTGCCGCTCCGGGCGGAGCCACCGCTCGATAGTCATCAGCTATTCGGGCGTTGTGCGCTTCGAATCGGGCTCTGGGCCCGTTCTCTGTCGAGCGTGGGAACAGCTGCTGTCCGAAGTCATCGCCTATACTCCCCCTCCGGGCCGACATAGCTCAGCGGTAGAGCAGCTGTTTCGTAAACAGCAGGTCCTCGGTTCGAATCCGAGTGTCGGCTCCACTCCCCTCTTTCGTGCCCGGGAAGACCTGTTAACCGGCGGGTAGCACGGTCCTCCCAGCCGCCAGTCGCGCGCGAAGACCTGCTAACTGGCGAAGACCTGCTAACTGGACGATTTCGGGCGATCGCGGCGGTCAGCCGCGTTCAGCCGTGGTAGGCGCGATCTCGTCTCGACGGGCAGACCCGGGCCGAAGAACAGCTGTCTAGGCGAGGTCGCGTCTGCACCGGCGAGTCCGAGAAGTAGTAGGGCCGACGCTCTCGGAGGAACTCACGAGGACTCGATCGAGGCGTGGCGTTTATCCCCGCCGCGACGACGGCGCGGTTGGCAGGTTGTCGGCCAGGTCCTCGAGTGGACCGTCGCGGTTTGGATCTGGAGCGTCGTGACACGGCTTTCCCCGTCGCGCGTGCTACGTGTGAACGCCGCTCACGCCGGGCGCACCGCAGTCGTGCGGGAATCGGCGGAAGGGCTGTTCGCTGAGCTCGTGGGTCATGGCCCCATCATACTGCAGATCGTTGACATTGTATATCCGACGGCTATACTACTAATGTTGCCGATCGCCCTGGGACGTACCCGATGCCCGACCGGTGGTTGCCGGAGTTCGAATGGGATGAGCACAACGAAGAGAAGCTTCTCGCCCGCCACGGAGTCACCGTCGCGGAAGCCGAGGAGTGCTTCGGCAACGCCAACAGCCGGCGGCGCGTCGGCGACGTGTACTTGATGCTCGGGATCACGGACGCCGGTCGCCTGCTATTCCTCGTGTACGAGCAGAAGTCCGG
>JAUSJS010000373.1 GCA_030647575.1 Candidatus Limnocylindrales bacterium
CCGGACGTGACCGCCGCGGAGGCATTCGCCGCCAAGAAGACCGCCGAGCGGGTGACGAACCAGGTCCTGCTGGTCGTCGGCGACGAGAAGCTGCCGATCGACGGCGCCGAGCTTCGCGGTTGGGTCTCCTTCCGCAAGACGGCTGACGGCGGCTACGAGCCGGTGATGGACACGACTCCGTTGACCGGTCTGATGGAAGCACTGGCCAAGAAGATCGACCGCGAGCCGGTCAACGCGAAGTTCATCACGAGCGGCGGCACGATCACAGAGATCACGCCGAGCAGGGACGGCTACAAGCTCGACGTCGCGGCGACCGTCGCCCAGGTCCAGGAACTGCTGGCCGCTCGCACCGACGGTGCCGAGACGACCGAGCTCGTGCCCGCCCTGGCCGTTACGCCGCCGGCGCTGACGACCGCCCAGGCTGAGGCCGTCGCGCCACAGATGGTCAAGATCCCCGGTGGTGAGTGGACGACCTACTTCCCGATCAGCGAGAAGAACGGGTTTGGGGCGAACATCTGGATCCCGGCCCTGACGATCGACGGGTACGTCGTCGGGCCGCGTGAGACCTTCGACTTCTGGCAGGCGATCGGGCCGGTCACGCGGGAGAAGGGCTATCGCGACGGCGGCGCGATCATCAACGGCCGGACCGAGCCGCAGGGTGCACTGGCCGGCGGGATCTGCACGTGCTCGACGACGCTGTTCAATGCCGCCCTGCGCGCTGGCTTCGAGATGGGCGCGCGGCGCAACCACTACTACTACATCGATCGCTATCCCCTGGGCCTGGATGCGACGGTCTTCATCAGCGCGTCAGGTTCGGTCCAGACGATGTCATGGACGAACGACACGGACTACCCGGTGCTGATCCGTGGTTACAAGATCAAGCAGGGCAACCGCGGCTACGTCAAGTTCGAGCTGTACGGCGTCCCCAACGGCCGAACGGTTGTCATCGGGCCGCCGACGGTCAAGAACATCAAGCCAGCTTCCGATTCCACCCAGCTGACAGACACGCTGGCGCCCGGCGTTCGCAAGCGAATCGAGTTCCCGGTCGATGGCAAGCAGGTCTGGAGGACCTGGACCGTCTACGACGCAGCCGGGACCGTCATCCACACCAAGACGTACTACTCCAGTTACGCGCGGATCACCGGCATCGTCTTGGTCGGCAAGAGCACGACCACGCCCGAACCGACGCCCGAACCGACGCCAACGCCGGCCCCCGCGGCACCCTAGCGACCGCAGGGAGGTCCCGTGCGCGTATGCGCATCGTCGTGATCGGGGCATGCGGCCGGATCGGTCGGCACGTCGTGGCCGATCTGCTCGCTCACGACCACGAGGTCCACGCCTACGATCGGGTGGCGCCTCCTGATGGGCTCGCCGGCAACGGAGCGATCTGGCATCGGGGCGAGGTTCGGGATCCAGAGGCGATGGCCAGTCTCCTCGACCGTGCCCGCGCCGAGGCCGTGATCCACCTCGCTGCGATTCCGTCGCCGCGGTTTGACGGCCCACTCGAGGTATTCGCAACGAACACCCAGGCGACGTTCGTGGTGCTCGAGGCGGCCGGCCTGTCCGGCGTGCCTCGCGTCGCCCTCGCGTCGAGCACCTCCGCGACCGGGCTGCCCTTTGCCTCGCCTCCAGTGTCGCCCCGCTATATCCCGGTTGACGAGAACCACCCGAACATCGGCAACGACCCCTACGCGCTTTCGAAAGAGGTCGACGAGGCGACCGCGCGGACGATGCACCGACGCCACGGGTATCAGGTTGTGGCCCTCCGGATCTCGAACACCGCGCCCATGGACGAGCAGCTCGCCAAGGCGGCCGAGGTCGCTCGCGACCCGTCGAGCCTCGCGCGCGAGCTCTGGGCATACCTCGATGTCCGCGACGGCGCTCGCGCCTTCGGGCTGGCCGTCGAACGCGACATCCCAGGCTGCCACGTCATCAACGTCATGGCGCCCGACACCTATTTACCCCAGCCGACTGCCGAGCTGCTCGCCCGGTATCACCCGACGAGCGAAATCCGCCGGGCCATCGAGGGTCGCGAGGTGCCCTTCGACCTGACACGTAGCCGCGAGTTGCTGGGATTCAGTGCGCAACATCTGCTGCCGCGCTGAAGCCAATCGGTGACACGAATGAAGGCCCCGCCTCGGGCGGAGCCTTCAGATCGATCATTGGTGGAGATGGGGGAGAGTCGAACTCCCCGTCCAGAACCCTTCGCCGGAGACCACTACGAGCGTGTCCGATGGTTTGTCGTCGACCGCTCGAACGGGCATCGGCACCCTGCCGAGCGGTCCAGTCACGTGCCCCTAGATCGGGCTTGACTCCGGACTACGTGACGCTGGTCCGGATCGCAGCCTCGCTGCATGACGCTTCCACTGCCCGCGAGGTGGAGGCAGCTTCCACGCTCACTCTACTGCCTAAGCAGCGAGAGCGAGAGTCGACTGGCGGTTGCCAGGTACTTCGTTTTGCTGCCTGATTAACGAGGCCTGAGCAGCATCCTCGGCTCGCGTTCCCCGGTAGCCAGGCCCTGTCGAAACCACACATCCCCACAGGTCCGAGTACCGGCTCGGACCTGGAAGTATACCGCAACCGCCTGTATGCGACCAGATGTTCGGTTTGGCCAGACAGTCCCCCGGCGGCTACGTGGCACCTCGGGAGTCCTGCTAGCATCGGACCTGGCCGAACCTCCTGGCGAGGACGGGGGACCCACGCTCACCGGGGGCGGATTCGCGAACCCCTCGCGACGGCGAGCCCACCGCCGAGCCCGTCAGCTCACCTCGCAGGCCGATTGGGTTGGTGTGAGGTGCCCGGTGCGACTGCCGACGCGCGAATCGATCGAAGGCTTGCGCCCGATTTCGCGCAACCTGTCGCTGGACCTGGTCGCGGCGATCGGCTACGGCGTCTCGGGGGCACTCGTCTCGTCATTGCTGCCGACGATCGCACGCCGCGGTGGGCTCGAGCCGCTAGGCTTGGCCGCGCTCTTCGCCGCGCCGTTCCTGACCAACCTGCTGAGCGTCTTCGCCGGACGACTCGGGCCGCAATCGACCCGAGGTTTCGCGTTTCTCAGGGGCATCGGGGCGGGCTCGCTCGTGGCGCTCGCGTTCGTGCCGGGGTCGGCCGTGATCGTGGCCGTGGCGTTCGTCTTCTGGATCAGCGTCTCGTTCAGCTCGCCGTTCCAG
>JAUSJS010000012.1 GCA_030647575.1 Candidatus Limnocylindrales bacterium
TCATGCCCTTGCTCAGAAGGGGGTCGGGTCGCTGGGGTGCCCAGCGAGCGGATGGACCTCGACGTCAAGCCACGGGAAGAGCGGGAGTGACGCGATTGCTGCGTGGAGTGTCGTCGCGTCCGGCGCCACCCAGATCCCCCAGTTTGCCCGCCGCCCGGGTATGCGCCAAAGCCGCCTGATCGTCCCGTCGGCGCCGAGAGCTGCCGCCCGGTCCTGCTCCGCCTCCGTCAGTCTGGCCAACTCCGCGGGATCTCCGTTTTCCGGCCACCGAATTTCGACATGCACGAGGAACTCCACGACCCACCTCCGGAACTAGTTGGACCGCGTTGCGGGCGGCCCGAGGGCCGTCAACGACGCGCGCTGCTGTACTCCATATAGTGAGACCTGATCGCACCATTCTCCACATTGTGTGGGCCACCCACCGTCGCGTCGCGCCCTCGGAACCGACCCGCGCCTCGACACGATGGCAACATCGTGGCGGACGCGAAGACGGCATCGACTCGAGAACTGCCCGCGCTAGCATGGCCGCGGCCCGGCTGCCGGCTTACCCCTCCAGGTAGTCCCTGAGCTTGCGCGAGCGGGACGGGTGGCGGAGCTTCCGCAGGGCCTTCGCCTCGATCTGGCGGATCCGCTCGCGGGTGACGTTGAACTCCTTGCCGACCTCCTCGAGCGTCCGTGCACGGCCGTCCTCCAGCCCGAAGCGGAGCTGGAGCACCCGGCGCTCGCGGCCGGTCAGCGACTCGAGGACGACCGCCACCTGCTCCTTGAGGAGCCGCCTCGCCGCAGCCTCGGCCGGGGCCAGGGCGGCGGGATCTTCGATGAAGTCGCCGAGGGTCTTGTTCTCCTCCTCGCCGATCGGCGTATCGAGCGAGATCGCCTGCTGGCTGGCCTTGATGATCTCGCGGACCTTGTCGGGGGTGACCACGACCTCCTGGCCCCGCGACAGCGCCTCCGCGATCTCCTCGACTGTGGGCTCGCGGCCCAGCTCGTGGAGGAGGTTGCGCGAGACGCGGTGGAGGCGGCTGATCGTCTCGATCATGTGGACCGGGATCCGGATGGTGCGGGCTTGGTCGGCGATGGCGCGGGTGATTGCCTGCCGGATCCACCAGTGGGCATAGGTCGAGAACTTGAAGCCTCGCTCGTAGTCGAACTTCTCGACCGCCCGGATCAGCCCGATGTTGCCCTCTTGCAGGAGGTCGAGGAGGTTCATCCTGCGACCGATGTACTTCTTGGCGACCGACACGACGAGGCGCAGGTTCGCGCTGGTCAGCTGCTCGCGGGCGTCTCGGCCCATACCCACCAGCACGCCGCGGCGCTCGCGGAGCTTGATGCCGGGCGGCACGGCGGGGTCGTAGCCCATCCGTTTGAGCAGGTCGGCATCGTGGCCGGTAGTGATCCAACGCTCGAGGGCCGGGAACGCCACGCCCTTGCGGGTCCAGTCGTACAGGGCGCGCAGGCCCACGTTGTCGCGCGAGTCGAGATCGCCGTTGTGGACCGCGAGGTAGGCGAAATCCAGGAGCGTCAGGAAGCCATCCGGCGAGCGCGATTGGTTATGGGCCGCGACGAAGTGGCGCGCCTCCCTGAGGAGCGCCTTGGTCCCATCGGACTGGGCATCCTTGGCGGCCTTGACCAAGTAGAAGGCGGGCGACGTCACGAGCAGGTCGCGGGCCACCTCGTCGGCAATGGCATCTCGGACCATCCGCGACGCCTCTGGCCCGAACGGCAGTCGGTGCTGCGGCTTGGCGGTCCGGGTCTTTCGCTCGGTGTCGTGGGTTGTCCACTCGTGGAGCGAGACCATCCCCTTCCAGGGCGCCTCAACCAGCTGCTCGCCCAGCTCAATCGCCTTCGCCAGGACAACCTCCCCCTCGGCGGACAGGAGGGCGACGCTGCCGATCACCCGGAGGTACATCCGGACCGGGTCGTCCATCCCGAGCGCGTCTGCCGCGAGCTCCTCGGCGGCCGGCTCGGGGAGCCCCTCAGCCGACGGTGCCTCGAGCTCCGCAGCCGTCGGCTCTTCGAGCTCCTCATGGTCGAGCGTGGCGAGAGCATCGGCGGCAAGTGCGCGCGGCTCGGTCTGATCCTCGTCGACCGCCTCGACACCGATGACGACCGGGTCGGCCGGCGTATTGGGCAGCTCGAGATCGGCCTGGGCGGCCGTATCCGCGCGAGGGACAGCGACGGCGCTGGCGCTCGCGGAACGACGGCGGATTGTCCGGGCGCGGGTGAGCTTGACCACGGGGAGCGACCCCGATCTGAGGCCCAGCACCTGTTTCGTGATCCCGTGCCTCCGCGACAACTCCCGGCTGATCGCCACCCCCACTCTACGCTCACTCCGGCTCCGCGTAAGGGGCTCGGTCGTGACAGCGAGACTTCACCGCCGAGCGCGCCACCATGGCGAGGTCGTGGGCGAGGCGCTGCATCGAGACGCTGGTCGTCGCGCGACGACAGGCAACCGGACCCATTTTCTGATGGGCCTCGTGTGCGAGACTCGTCTCGTGGCGCGCTTCCGCTATGACCCGGACATCATCGAGCGCTTCCCGGCGGTCGTGGGCGGTGTCATCCACGCCACGGGCGTCCACAATGCCCCGACGTCGCCGCGACTCGCCGCAGCCTTCCGCGACGAGACACTCGCGGTCCGCACGCGGATCGGCGAGACACCCCTCAGCGAGCTGCCCACGCTCGCGGCCTGGCGCAAGGTGTTCCGCGCCTTCGGCGTCGATCCGACGCAGTACCGCTCGGCGGCCGAGGCACTCCTGCGGCGCCTGA
>JAUSJS010000016.1 GCA_030647575.1 Candidatus Limnocylindrales bacterium
CGAAGGCGCGGTACTCCGCCCCGCCCTTGAGGGCCAGGTACTTGGTGATCGCCGCGGTCAGGCTCGTCTTGCCATGGTCGATGTGGCCGATCGTGCCGACGTTGACGTGGGGCTTGGTGCGCTCGAACTTCTTCTTGGCCACGAGACCGTTCTCACTCCTTAACAGGCGCGGCTTGGCCGCTGCATACCGACGTCAGGAGGCAGAAGCCGCCTGGGCGTGGAGCCCACAATCGGACTCGAACCGATGACCTCTTCCTTACCAAGGAAGTGCTCTGCCAGCTGAGCTATGTGGGCCCAGGGATGGATCGCGAGTAAGTACTTGGTGGGCAGGGAGGGAATCGAACCCCCACAGCCGAAGGCGGCTGGTCTACAGCCAGCGGAGCTCACCACCTGCTCAACCTACCCACGTGCGGCGACGGCGACGGGCCGAGACTGCGGTCTCATGGTGGGCCCGGCGGCCGATGGCTTGGCGCTGGAGCCGACGACGGGACTCGAACCCGGAACCTGCGGTTTACAAAACCGCTGCTCTACCAATTGAGCTACGTCGGCGCGACAGGCAGGGTCATACCGCAGATGACCCGATCCGGCGCCGGCAGATGATAGGGCCGCCCGGCGTGATGGGTCAAGCGTGGGTCCGGCCAAGCCGGCGTCACCGGGGCTCCGGCGCGTCGTCCGCGACTGTCGGTCGACAACAGCGCGTCAAGCGTGCGCCAAACCGCGCCTGGCAGCTGAACCGCGACTCCCACGCAACGCGACGCGCCGAGGACCGGACTTCTTGCTGCTTCGAGGTTCGGCGTTGACTGCCAGTCGCGGTGCTCAGCCTTTGCGCGGCGCGCGTGCTCGCTTCGGTCTTGGCGCGGCGGGTGGCGGTGCGCCCGGGAGCAGGTCGTCCTCCGCGGATGGTGCACGGGCCTCGCGTGGGCCCGACTCGCGTCGGCCGGACTCCGCTGGGGCAGCCTCTGTTGGCCTGGCGGCGGGTGGCCCGGACTCGGGTCCATCGGGCTCGCCTGGCGCGGCTTCGGGCGGGGCGGACTCGGCAGGCGAAACCACGTCCAGCTCTATCGACGCAATCTCCGATCCCTCGGGTGCGTCAGCCGGCGCCTCCATGGATTCGCCGTCATCGGGCGTCGATGCCGGCGGCTCGGCGGGAGCGACCGGTCGGCGGCCTGGTGTCGGCCAGGGCGTCGCGACCGAAGGCTGCCGGCGCCCCTCGGGATCGCGCTGCGCGACGGCCTCGAATAGCACGATCGAACCCGCGACCGCGGCGTTGAGCGAACCAACCGCGCCGCGCATCGGGATCCGCATCAGCAGGTCGCAGCGGCGCCGGACCGCCGGCCCGAGCCCCTGTCCCTCGCTCCCGACCACGATCGCGAGCGGACCACGAAGGTCACTCTGGCGAGCGGTCAATGGAGCGTCTGCCTCCGACCCGGCGATCCGCAAGCCTCGACCGTGCAGATCGGCAAGCGCCCCCGCAAGATCGTCGACCGGGCAGAGCAACAGGTGCTCAACGGCGCCAGCCGACGCCTTGATCGCAGCCGGGGTGAGCGGGGCCTGGCGCCGGGTCGGGAAGATCACACCGTGGACGCCGGCCGCCTCGGCACTACGCAGGAGGGTTCCGACATTCTGGGGATCCTCGAACGAGTCGAGGACGAGCGCGAACGGCGGCTCGGAACGCTCGGCTGCTCGGGCGAGGATGTCGTCGAGCGATGCGAACTGGCGCGGTTCGACGACCAGGGCGACCCCCTGGTGCCCATCGAAGCCCGCCAGCGCCGTGAGCGAGCCGCCCTCCAGCTCGACGATCGGGATGCGCAGGCGCGTCGCGTGGAGCACGAGCTTCTCGAGCGGTTCGCGGCGCTGGGGCACGACGAGCAGACGAAGGGCCGGTCGTCCCGCGGCGAACGCTTCCTCGACCGGGCGTCGGCCGGCGACGAGCTCCTCGTCCGCACCGAGCAGGTCCGGCGCGGGCAGCGCGACTGCGGGCCGAGGCCAGTCGCGCGGCTCTTGTCGCTGGCCGACCCACGAACGATCCGGCGATGGCGGACCTCCGCCATGCGGTGGGCGCCGGCCTCCACGCCCCGGGGGCGGTCCGGCCGGCCGGACGCTCTCGTCACGTGCGTCGAACGGCCGCCGCCCGAACCGGTCGGTGCTGGGCGGATGGCCACCGGGGCGAGGCTGGCCGGAGCGCGGCACCGTTCGACCGGTGGGTGGACCGCCGCGATCGAAGGGACGCTCGGGCATGGGGCGCCACGGATCGCGTCCGGGCGCTATTCGATCGCGCGGCACCTCGCGACCGGGGCCGTCCGGCATGTCGCGATCCCGGTCGCCTGGCGGCCGGGGACCGTCGAACGGCCGAGGACGAGGGGGCCGAGGTCCGGGTGGGAACGATCGAGACCCGGGCCCGGGCGGTCGTGGCACCGACGGTCGCGGGCCGGCGGGTCGCGAACCGTGCGGCCGCGGTCCAGGACCGAAGGGCCGCTGGCCCGCTGGCTTTGAACCGGGTCCACTCGGTCGTGGTCCTCGCCCGCCCGGTCCGGCCGCGCCGCCCGGTCCGGCCGCGCCGCGGCTCCCGGGCTGCCCACTGCGGCTGCCCGGAGGTCCCGGCCGTCCCCGACGGTCGTCATCTCGGCGCGGTCGGTCAGCCACGAACAGCCTCGCCGGTGCGCCGCCAGCGCTGGCCGTCGCGGGTGTCCTCGACCGCCATACCAAGCACCGCCAGCTCGTCGCGCAAACGGTCCGACGCCGCCCAATCGCGCGCAGCGCGGGCGGCTTCGCGGGCCTGGAGCAGCCCCTCGATCTCGGGTTCGAGCGCGGCCTCCTCGTCCGGCAGGACGGCGAGGACCCTGTCCAGGTCACGCAGCGCGGCGAGGGCTCGACCGGCGTCCGCGGTCGACAGCGCGCGCCGCTCCATGCGTCGGTTCAACTCGCGCACCAGGTCGAAGACGGCGCCCAGCGCCGCTGAGATGTTCAGGTCATCATCGAGAGCGGCGCCGAACGCCTGCCGCGCCGCGTCGAGCGCCTCCGGCAGGGTCGGATCGTTCGCTCGGTCCTCCCGATACGTCGTGAGCGCGGCCACCGCCGCGTCCAGCCGCTCGACCGCGGCCGCGGCAGCGCCAAGCGATTCGTCGGAATGGCTGAGTCCAGCCCGATAATGAACCGAGATGAGCCCGAACCGAAGCGCTCTGGGCGAGACACCGGACTCCAGCAGGTCGCCGACGCGGGCAATGTTGCCACTCGACTTGGCCATCTTTGCGCCCCCCATCTGAAGATGGGCGCAGTGCAGCCAGGTCGCCACGAACGGCTGGCCGGTCGCCGCCTCGCTTTGGGCGATCTCGTCCTCATGGTGCGGGAAGATCAGGTCCACCCCGCCGGTATGGATGTCGAACGACGGACCGAGATGAGCCATGCTCATGGCCGAGCATTCGATGTGCCAGCCGGGACGTCCCGGGCCGATCGCCGTCTCCCACGACGGCTCGCCGGGCTTTGGTGCCTTCCAGAGGGCGAAGTCGCGCACGTCGTCCTTGCCGTATTCGTCCGCCTCGACCCGCTCCCCACCGCGCATTCCCTCGGGATCGAGCCGGGCCAGTCGGCCGTAGGCGGGCCACGACGCGATGCGGAAGAAGATCGAACCGTCGTCGGTTCGATAGGCATGGCCCCGTTCGAGCAGGATCGCGATGAGGTCGACGATCTGGTCGATGTGCGCCGTCGCCCTCGGCAGGACGTCCGGCCTCGTCATCCGCAGTGCCGTAGCGTCGGCCAGGAACCGCTCGAGATGGCGTTCGCCGAGCTCAGCGATTCCGATGCCCGCGGCTGCGGCGCCGCGAATGATCTTGTCGTCGACGTCGGTGATGTTCATGACCCAGGTCACCCGCAGGCCTCGCCAGCGCAGATGTCGGACCAGAAGGTCGGCGAACAGGAACGACCGGAAGTTGCCGATGTGGGCCGGCCCGTAGACCGTCGGGCCGCACGAGTAGACGCCGACGCGATCCGCCCGAAGCGGGACCAGCGCCCTGGTCTGGCCGGTCAAGGTGTCGTGCAGCCGGAGCGTCATCGGATCCTCGCGACCATCGCGATGGCAACGGCCGAGATCGATCGACCGGCGCCGTCGGCGCCGTCCAGGTTGCCGCTCGACGCCTTGACGTTGACCGCCGAGACGTCAAGGCCCAGCAGCTCGCCGACCGCGGCCCGCATCGCCTCGAGGTGGTCGCCCAACCGGGGTCGAGCCGCGATCACCGTCACATCGACTGACGCCGGGCGCCAGCCAGCCTCCGCGAGCCGAATGCGCACTGAGCGCAGGAGCTCAGCGCTGGCGATTCCACGCGGCGTCCGCGCGTCGGCCGGGAAGAGGCGCCCCAGATCGCCCAGGGCGCTCGCGCCGAGGAGCGCGTCCGCGATGGCATGGAGGACGACGTCGCCGTCCGAGTGGCCGTGGAGGCGGGGCGCTCCTGGAATTTCCACGCCGCCCAGCATCAAGGGCGCGTCCGGCCCGAACGGATGGCTGTCATGCCCGATCCCCGTGCGCACCGAGCGAGCGCCCGTGAGGATCGCTTCGGCCCGGGCGAGGTCGTCAGGTACCGTGACCTTCAGATTGACCGGGTCACCGGGCACGACGCGGACAGGTACGCCGATCGCCTCGAGCAGCGCGGCCTCGTCGGTCCAGGTCTCGGGCCCGTCAGCCGGGAAGCGCTGATAGGCCGCCCGCAACAGATCGCGCCGAACGCCCTGGGGCGTCTGGGCCGCGCCCAGCCCAGTCCGCTCGACGGTTTCGCCGACGACGTCGCCGTCGATCCGTTTGAGCGTCTCGGCGATGGGCAGGATGGGGATGGCGGCACCATGCCGGGCGGTTTCGACGGCAACCTTCCCCACCAGGGCTCGCGTCACGAGCGGTCTTGCCCCGTCGTGAATCAGCACGACCCCCCGTTCATCGGGCTCGAAGCGGTCGAGGGCCACGAACCCGGCGTGGACCGATTCCTGACGGCGTGATCCGCCGGCAACGACGTCGACGACGCTGCCGGGCAGCCATGGCGATTCGGCAACCTCGACGACCCGTCCCGCCGACGTCACGACCAGAATCCGCTCCACCTCCGGTGCGGCCGAGATCGCTTCGAGCGTCCAGGCCAGCAGCGGCCGCCCGGCCAGCTCCGCGACGAGCTTGTCCGTCCCATCCATCCGGGTCGATCCGCCCGCGGCCACCACGATGGCGTCCGCACGGATGGTTGGTCGGGTCACGGCCGCGTCCGTCGTGCCGGCCGGAGACGGTCCGCTCAATCGAGTCGGGGTTGGGCGAAGATCATCCGGCCGGCGACCGTCTGGAGAACCCGGGTGACCGCCACGTCGAGCTCATGATCGATATGCCGGGCGCCGCCCTCGACCACGATCATCGTGCCATCATCGAGGAAGCCGACCCCCTGACCCGCCTCCTTGCCCTCCTGGATGACGCGGACACGGATCTCCTCGCCCGGCAGGACCGCCGGCTTGACCGCGTTGGCCAGCGAGTTGATGTTCATCACCCGGACGCCCTGCAATTCGGCGACGCGATTGAGGTTGAAGTCATTGGTCAGGATGACGCGGCTTCGCGCCCGCGCGAGCGCGACCAGCTTGGCGTCGACCTCGGTGACGTCGGGAACATCGTCCTCGACGATCTCGACGGGAGTCCCAGGCTCCTTCTGCATCCGATTGAGGATCTCCAGGCCACGCCTCCCGCGATTGCGCCGCAGGGCGTCTGAGCTGTCGGCGATGTGCTGGAGTTCATCGAGGACGAACCTCGGGATCACCAGGGTCCCGTAGATGAACCCAGACTCGACGATCTCGGCGATCCGCCCGTCGATGATCGCGCTGGTGTCGACGACGATGCGCGGCTCGCCGCGCGCCGCTTCGGCCGAGTCGCCGGTCGACGGACGGCGGATGAAGCCAACCGCCTCCGCGGCAATGAGCAGATCGTGCCGCTTGGCGACGGTCAGGCCGACCATGCCCAGACCGAGGAACATCGAGACGCCGAGCGGCAGCCAGGTCCCGAACGGCGGTGCGAGCTGGGACAGCGGCAATCCGAGCAACAGGCCCATCAGGAGCCCGAGCAGCAGGCCAACGACGGCAGTCACGAACTCGGCGGTCGAAAGCGCCTCGACCTGCTTGATCAACCACGCTGTCGGCACAACCGTCAAGTACGGCAGGACCGCGAAGCCGACCACGATCCAGGCGACGACCCACGCCGCCAGCAGGGCGCCGGCGTACTCCGTGCCGCGGAACAGCCCTTCGCCCGAGCCGGCGAGCGCAAGCCCAACGACGCTCCCCAGCGCGGCCCCAAGGAGGCGGATGTATCGGATCAAGGTTTCCTCGGCGAAGCAGCCGGCAGTCTCGGGTCGCGAGCGACCCGCCGGGGGGTCAGCCTAGCATCGCCGGGACCGCCTCGCCACGAGCTTCGGCCCGGTCGTCGAGCGCGGCCTTGATCGCCTCGGCCAGGGTCTCGGCGTGCGTCACGTCCAGGCCCTCGATCCGTGCGATGGTGGCGCCCGCCGAAGGACGAGGTACCAGGGCGCGGCGGAAGCCGAGCCGGGCCGCTTCGCGGAGGCGACGCTCGAGGCCAACGACTCCGCGAAGCTCACCGAGCAGGCCGACCTCGCCGATGGCGACGGTTCCCGGCGCGATCGGACGGTCCCGTAGCGATGAGGCGAGGGCGAGCGCGACGGGCAGATCAAGGCCTGGCTCCATGACCGACAGGCCGCCGGCCAGGTTGGCGTAGACGTCATGGCTCCCGAGGGCAATCCCGGCCCGCCGTCCGAGGACCGCGATGAGCAGGCTGACCCGGTTCGGGTCGAGGCCGCTCGCCTTGCGCGTCGGCGTTCCGTAGCCGGTCGGACTGACCAATGCCTGGACCTCGACGAGGATCGGCCGGCTTCCCTCCATCGTCGGCGCGACGACGCTGCCCGGCGCCGAACCCGGGTGGACGGCGAGGAAGGCACGGGCCGGATCGGCGACCTCCATCATGCCGGCATCGTCCATCTCGAAGACGCCGATCTCGTCGGTCGATCCGAAGCGGTTCTTGGTCGCCCGTAGCAACCGGATGGCGGCGTGCCGCTCGCCTTCGAGGCTGACCACGGCATCGACGAGGTGTTCGAGGGTCTTGGGACCCGCGATCGAACCATCCTTGGTCACGTGGCCGACCAGGATGACGGCGATGCCATCGCCCTTGGCAAGGTCCATCAATCGCAGCGCTGACTCGCGGACCTGCCCGACGCTGCCGGCTGCCCCATCGAGCTCCTCCACGGTGGCGGTCTGGATCGAATCGACGACGACGAGGGCCGGCTGGGCTGCCCGCGCGACCTCCGCGATCCGACCGACGTCGTGCTCTGCGAGGACCTGGATCCGCTCCCCAGACATGCCGCCGAGGAGGCCCAGACGCGTAGCCCGGAGCCGGATCTGGCCCGGCGATTCCTCGCCCGAGGCATAGAGGACGCCGCGCTCGCCGGCCGGCCCGCGGGTCAAGCCGGCGGCCGCCTGGAGCAGCAGGGTCGACTTGCCGATCCCGGGTTCCCCACCCAGGAGAACCAGGGAACCGGGGACCAGGCCACCACCGAGCACTCGGTCGAGCTCGCCAATGCCCAGGCTGAACCGAGGCAGATCCGCCTCCGAGATGTGGGCGAGGCGCGCTGGCTGCGCCGCCGCCTTTCCATGCCCCACCGGCCGCCCGGCCCGCGAGGGCTCGCGCACAATCGTCTCGACCAGGCTGTTCCACTCGCCGCACGCCCGGCACTGGCCTTCCCATCGCAGGAACGACTCGGCGCAGCGCTGGCAGATGAAGCGGCTCTGTGGCCGCGCCATGCCTAGACCGCCAAGTCGGCGGCGCGGGTCACCGCGCTTCGACCGGTGTCCGCGGTTCGGCGGCGTGGATGTCCAGGCCGGCCTCGGGATCCTTGTCGACGACGATGTTCGAGCCCGGCTCGTACGTGCCGAGCAGGAGCTGTTCGGCCAGGACGTCCTCGATCATGTTCTGGATGACCCGGCGGAGCGGCCGAGCGCCGTACGCCACGTCGTAGCCGAGCTTGATGATGTGGTCCTTGGCGGCCTGCGTGACCTCGAGCTGCAGCTGCTGCGCCCGCAGCTGGTCCCGCACGCGGGCGAGCATCAGATCCACGATCTGGGCGATCTCCTCGACCGTCAGCGAGCGGAAGACGACCGTCGCGTCGATGCGGTTGAGGAACTCCGGCCGGAAGGCCTGCTTCAACTCGGAGGCGACCTTCTCCTTCATCAGCTCGTGCGAGATCTCCGATCGAGCGGCGTCCGTCTCGCCCTGTACCCGGAAGCCCAGGCTCGAGTTGGTCTGGAGCTGCTTGGCACCGAGGTTGGAGGTCATGATGATGATGCAGTTGCGGAAGTCGACCCGCCGTCCCTTGGCATCCGAGAGATGCCCGTCCTCGAGGATCTGGAGCAGGATGTTGAAGACCTCGGGATGGGCCTTCTCGACCTCGTCGAGGAGCACCACGGCGTAGCTCTTGCGCCGGACGGCCTCAGTCAGCTGGCCGCCCTCGTCGAAGCCGACGTAGCCGGGAGGCGCGCCGACCAGGCGGCTGACGTTGTGCCGCTCCATGAACTCGCTCATGTCGATCTTGATAAGCGCGTCCTCGCTGCCGAACATGAATTCGGCGAGCGCCTTGGCCAGCTCGGTCTTGCCCACGCCCGTGGGCCCGAGGAAGATGAACGAGCCGATCGGACGCTTCGGATCCTTGAGTCCGGCTCGCGCCCGGCGGACGGCCTTCGAGACGATCCCGATCGCCTCCTCCTGGCCGATCACGCGCCCGTGGAGGGACTCCTCCATATGCAGCAGACGCTCGGACTCCTCCTGGGCGATCCGGGTCACCGGGATGCCCGTCCACATCGCCACGATCTGAGCGATCTCCTCCTCGTCGACCGTCGGCTGGTCACCCGAGATCTGGGCCTGCCATTCGGCCCGCAGGGCGTCGGCCGACTCGCGCGCGGTGGCCTCGGCCTCGCGCAGCGTCGCCGCCACCTCGTATTCCTGGTTGTTGATCGCGGCGTCCTTCTCCTTGGAGATCCGCTCCAGTTCCTTCTGCGCTTCGCGCAGGGCGGGCGGCGCGGAAGAGTGGCGCAGGCGCACGCGCGAGGCAGCCTCGTCGATCAGGTCGATCGCCTTGTCGGGCAGGTGACGGTCCGTGATGTAGCGGGTCGACAGGTCGACGGCGGCGCGCACGGCGTCGTCGGTGATCGTGACCTTGTGATGCTGCTCGTAGCGCTCGCGGATCCCCATCAATATGTCGATTGCCTGCTCGAGCGTCGGTTCTTCTACCATGACCGGCTGGAAGCGGCGCTCGAGGGCGGCGTCACGCTCGATGTACTTGCGGTATTCGTCGAGGGTGGTTGCACCGATGCACTGGAGCTCGCCGCGTGCCAGCGGTGGCTTGAGGATGTTGGCAGCATCGATTGCGCCTTCGGCCGCACCGGCGCCGACGAGCGTGTGGAGCTCGTCGATGAACAGGACGGCGTCGTTCGTGTTGCGCAGCTCCTCGATGATCTTCTTGAGCCGCTCCTCGAACTCTCCGCGGTACTAGGTTCCGGCGACCAGCGAGCCGATGTCGAGGGTCAGCACGCGCTTGTTGAGCAGCGTCTCGGGGACGTCACCGGCGACGATCCGATGGGCGAGCCCCTCGGCGATCGCCGTCTTCCCGACGCCGGGCTCGCCGATCAGGGCCGGATTGTTCTTCGTCCGGCGCGACAGGATCTGAATGACCCGGTCGATCTCCTTCTCGCGGCCGATGACCGGGTCGAGCTTGCCGGCGCGGGCGGCGTCGGTGAGGTTGATCCCGAGCTGATCGACGGTGGGGGTCTTGCTGGCGCGCTTGGTCTCGGGTGTCGGGCCAGCAGACGAGCTCTGGGACAGGACTCGGATGACCTCGTGGCGAACCTTGTCCAGGTTGACACCGAGCGACTCGAGAACGCCGGCCGCGATGCCCTCGCCTTCGCGGACCAACCCGAGGAGCAGGTGCTCCGTGCCGATGTAGTTGTGGCCGAGCCGCCGCGCTTCGTCGATGGCCAGCTCGATGACGCGCTTGGCCCGTGGCGTCAGGCCGACCTCGCCGACGACCGGGCGATCGCCTCGGCCGATGATGAACTCGACGGCGGTGCGGACCTTGGCCAGCTCGACGTTCATGTTCTCGAGGACGCGCGCGGCCACGCCTTCGCCCTCGCGGACGAGGCCGAGGAGCAGATGCTCCGTGCCGATGTAGTTGTGGTTGAACCGCTGCGCCTCGTCCTGAGCGAGCGTCAGGACCTTGCGCGCGCGGTCCGTAAATTTGTCGAAGCGATCCATCGAGTCGAACGCCTGTTCCCTTGGCCGGCGCCACGAGCGTGCCGCTTCAGCCATGCTAGCACGCCACCCATCCCCTGCACGCCTGCCGGCATGGGTGTCTTTCTTACATCGATGAACGCCGAACCGGGCCCTGCGGATGCGACCTCGGAGGGTAAGGAATCGCAACGACTCGCCGGGTTCCGGCGGGTCGTCAGGCGCTGCTTGGCTCAGGTCAGGCTTTGGTCTCGGCCTCGGCGGCCTTGGTCTCGGCCTCGGCGGCTTCGGCTTCGGCCTCGGCGGCTTCGGCTTCGGCGGCTTCGCCCTCCTCGGTCGACTCGGCGGCAGACGCCTCGGCTTCAGGCGCTTCGGTGGCGATCGCCTCGTCGGCGTCCTCCGCTTCGGCGGTGGCGGCCGTCTGCGTCTCGACTTCGGCCGGCGTGGGTGCCTCCGCCGCGGCCGCGGCCTCCGATTCGGCGGCGACCGCGGTCTCGGCAAGGGCCTCAGGTTCAGTGGGTGCGGTGGCTTCCGCTGGGGCCTCGGTCTCGACTGCCGGCGCCTCCGCCGTAACCTCGACGGGTGCCTCATCGATGCCGGTGGCTTCGGCTATGGCTTCGGTGGCCTTCGCCTCGTCGGGTGCCGCGGTCTCGGCGACTGCGTCGGTCGATTCGGGAGCCGCGGTTCCCTCGACCAACTCGTCGGGAGCGACGCTCTCGGCGACCTCGCCGCCCTCCGCGGCAGCGAGCTGCTGGCGCACCTGGGCGAACGCGGACGCGAGGGTGTTGTCGATCCCGCCCTCGGGCTCCTGCACAGCGTCCGACATCGAATAGCTGCGCTCGGGGCGTGGTCGGCGCTCGGGGCGCGGTCCGCTCGGGGCAGTGTTCGGAACGGCGGATGCGGCCTGGCCAGTCGGTCCCGGCTCGGGCGCCGGACGGGCCGGAGGCTCCTCGGCCTGCTTGAGGCTGAGGCCCAGGCGGTGACGCTCGGAGTCGAGGGAGATGATCTTGAGCTTGAGCTGCTGGCCCTCGTGGACGACATCGCCCGGGTGGGCGACGCGCTGATGGGACAGCTCGCTGATGTGGATCAGGCCTTCGAGCCCGTCGCGGACGCGCACGAACGCGCCGAAGTTGACGAGCTTGGTGACCGTCCCGTCGATGACGTCTCCGACGTTGAAGTCGGCCACGGTGGAGTGCCAGGGGTCCGGCTGGAGCCGGCGGATCGACAGGCTGATCCGGCCGCGCTCGTGGTTGATGTCGATGACCTCGGCCTCGACCTCCTCACCGACGCGGTATCCGGCCTCGGGGTTGTTGACCTTGTTCCACGAGAGCTCGCTCTTGTGGACCAGGCCGTCGATGCCGCCGAGGTCGATGAAGACCCCGAACGGCGCGATCGAGCGGACCGTGCCGGTGACCTTCTGGCCGACCTGCAGGCTGCTGAACAGCTCGTCCCGCTTCTCGCGCCGCTCCTCGTAGAGGGCGACCTTCTCCGAGAGGATCAGGCGGTTGGCCTTGCGGTTGACCTCCAGGATCTTGAGCCGGAGCTTGCGTCCGACGAACGGCTGGAGCTTCTCGGCGATCTCCTGCGCGGCGTCGCGCGGCTGGTCGTTCTGCGGGCGCCGCGGGAAGTCCACGATCTGGCTGATCGGCACGAATCCGCGGATCCCGCAATCGACGATCAGGCCTCCCTTGTTGTGGTCGATGACCGGAGCCTCGATGATGACCCCCGCCTCGAACTGCTCTTGCATGGCACGCCACTTGCGCTCAAGGCCGGCGCGGCGCAGGGACAGCACCACGTGGCCTTCGGGCGACTCGGGCTGCAGGACGTAGACCAGGACAGTGTCGCCGATGTTGAGCGTCGGCTGTCCTTCGCCATGACGCCCGAACAGCTCGCGGTTGCTGACGACACCCTCGCTCTTGGCGCCGATGTCGACCAGGATCTCGTCCTTGTCGATGCGGACGACCTGACCCTCGACGACATCGCCGTGCTTGAAGCTCTTGATGTCCGAATCCTGCTCGGCGAGGAGCTCCTCCATCGTCGTCGGTTCGGGCCCCAGGGAGGGGGTCGGGGTCGGCTCCTCGTCCTCGTCGCTTGCAGCCGGTGCGTCAGCGGTTTCGTCGGCGCTCAACGAGGCGCGCTCGGCGACCTCGGCCTCGACGGACGCCTCGGCTGAATCGCCGCGCTCGCTCGGCTCGTCGACGTCGACCGTCGCAGGCTCGACCGTCGCTGGCTCGACCGTCGCTGGCTCCGCGGATGCGGATACGCCATTGGAACTCGATTCGGGAGCCGTGGTCTCCGGTTCGGGGGCGGTGGGCTCGTCGGCGATGGTGGCGGGCTCGTCTGCGGCGGTGGCCGCGACGGTGTCCTCGAGCGCCTGATCGGCGACGGTGGCAACAGCCCCCGGCTCCGGCGTGGTCCCGCCCAGCTGTTCTTCGGTCAAGGGTTTGGTCACTCCTGGTTGTGGATTTGCGCCCGAGAATCACGAACGGCTTGAGCGACGCTCAAGCCGTCTTCCGAAACGATCAAGTGGTCCGTGGGTGATCGATCCGCGGTCCGCTCCTTCGTGGGTCTCAAGCCTGTTCGTTGCTCTTCAGCTGTCCTGCCTCTCGGGGCCGGGAGAGTCTAGCACACGCTTTCTGAGCACTACAATCGTGGAGCCGTGCCCGAATTGCCCGATCTGACCGTGGTCGCCGACGCCCTCCACGCGTCGCTGACCGGGCGACCGGTTCGGTCCGCGGAGGCTCCTGGGCCGCTCACGGTCCGGGGCACGCCGGCCGAGCTGGCCGGATTGATCGGACAGCGTGTCGAGTCCATCAGGCGGCGCGGCAAGTTCCTGCTGATCGTGCTGGAACGCGACGAGATCGCGTGCAACCCGATGCTGACCGGTCGGTTCCAGTTGGCCGCTCCCGGCGACAAGCTGCCGACCAAGGCGGCGGTCGTCCTGGGGTTCGGTACCCGCGCCAGTGGGCCGCCCGATGCAGCGCGCTGGACCCGCGGGGCCGCCTGGCTGCCGGGGCCAGGGGCGACCCCGGAGGTTCGCTACCGCGACCCCACGCAAATGGGAAAGATCTATCTGCGACCCGCCGGCATCGATCGTCCGGTACCCGGGCTCGGCGAGCCGGATCAGGGACCCGACGCCGACGACCCAGCGCTCACCCTCGAGGTCTGGCGCGAGCGGATCCGGCGCCATCCAGGTGAGCTCAAGAACCTGCTCAGGAATCAGGCCTTCGTGGCCGGGATCGGCAACGCTTACAGCGACGAGATCCTCCATGCAGCTCGCCTGCTGCCCTTCCGAAAGCGGGCGAGCTTGGCCTCCGAGGAGATCGACGCGCTCTACGCGGCGACCCGCGCGACGCTGGCGAACGCGATCGAAGTCCTCAAGGGCCGCGTTCCGCCGAGCTTCGAGCGACAGGTCAGGGACTACCTCGCGGTCCACGACAAGGGCGGCCAGCCCTGCCCACGCTGCGGGACACGGATCACCGAGGTCAAGGCCGGCGGGTTCATCACGTCGTTCTGCCGCGGCTGCCAGCGTTGACGCCGCTCACCCTCCCCAGGACGGACCGAGGCCATCGATCGTGATCCGCCTGGCGGATCCCGCCCGAAGCGGAGCAGCCGGGATCGGTCGCACCACGCCGCCGTCAGCGCCAGGTCTCACGTACGTGATCTGGACTGCTGTTGCCCAGCTCAGGCGTTGGCGGCGGCTTTCGCGCTGCTTCGAGGGCACGCCGGAGAGCGCCAGGGCGAGGCTCGAGCGGGCCTGCGTCGGCTACATGCTGGGGCGTCTGTAGGGCCGGGGTGGCCTGCCCCGAACTCTCGGTCGAGCCTCCTGGCGATCAGGCGGGTGGGGGTCCACTCGGGGCGCCGCGGAGGATCAGAGATACGGGCGCTGGCAGCCAGGCCCGATCAGCAGCGCCGCTGACACGAGGATCGCCGCGCAGACCAGGACGAGTTCGGCCCCTGCGCCGAGAACGGCGGCGCGCCACGGATGCCCTCCGCGAACGAGCGCCGTGGCAAGCAGGCCACTGGCAGCCAAGCCGCCACCGATCACCAGCCCGACAAGCACTGAAGGCAGTACCCAGTCGATCGGCGTGTGGGTCGCGCCGAACTCGCAGTTGGGGTAGGCGACGGCCTGCCAGAACAGGACCGCGGCAACCCCGCCGCCCACTGCCCCGACGACAACCGCAGCCACCGTGCTGCCGCGTCGGGTGAGTCGATGCCAGACGAAACTCGCGGCGATCGGCGTACTGATCCACAGGGGAATGACCACGACCCACCCAAAGGCCGCCCGGTCGAGCAGGCCGATGTACAGGAGGCGGTCGCTCATCCACCACAGCGCGTAGGCCAGGGCGACGACGGCGAGTGGCACGGCCACGCCGAGCGCGAAGAGAACAGCCTGTCGGCCGGCCGGACGGCTGACAGGATCGACCGTGGCGCTCACCGTCGCTACCTCCCCGTCCGTGCTTCTGCACCCTGGAGCCAAGAACAGCGTCCCTCGTTTCCGTCCTGGCGTCAATCTCGAACGCGGCCATGTGTCGGAGGGGCCGCCCCTCCGCGATCAGGTCGAGGCCAGGGCTTTCAGCACAGAGCCTCAGTCATGGGGAGGCGCTCAGGGCAAACGGAGGATCTGGCCGATCTTGAGCTTCGAGGGATCGGCGATGCCGTTCAGCCGGATCAACACCCGGGTCGTCGTTCCGAAGCGGGCCGCGATGGCGCTGAGCGTGTCGCCGCTCTTTACCTTGTAGGTCGCGCCCGAGGTTGCCGGCTCAGCGCTCGCGCCCGGTGACGGCGCCGCGCTCGACGCGGGAGCGTTCGAAGCAATCGACGGCCCCGCTGTTCCGGACGGGTCGTCGGTCTCGGCCGGTGGTTCCGTGGTCTCGGCCGGCGCAGCGGTTGGCGGCGCGGCGGCTGCATCGGTCGCGGCTCTGACGCTGGCGCGTGGCGAGGCCGAAGCTTCCGCCCCGAGCGGGCCGGCGCCCGCGTCACCCGCTGGCCGGGCCAGGAGGATCGCCCCGAACGCAAGTCCGAGAAGGCCGACCAGGAGGGCCTGGCCCGACGCGCGGTCGGCCCGCAGCGCCGGCATTCGCAGGTCGAAGCGACCCTGGTCGAGAATCACCGGGGTCATTCGAGCGATCGGGCGGGAATGGCCCGTGAGGTGCTGGGCCGGGCCGGAATGCGTGGCAAGTGCCGCGCCGTAGGTGGCGCACCTGATGTGGTCGCCGACGAGACATAACCGGCGTTGCTTCTCGGGGGCCAGCGGGACCGGCGGCGAGACCGCCATGCAGCGGTGCTCGCGAACGGCGCTCGCCCTTCG
The DNA here is from genome assembly GCA_030647575.1 of Candidatus Limnocylindrales bacterium. GTDB lineage: Bacteria > Chloroflexota > Limnocylindria > Limnocylindrales > CSP1-4 > SPCO01. The sequence goes on from JAUSJS010000016.1 coordinate 15,603, forward strand.
CCAATTCCCATCGGGCGTGGCCAAATAGGGACAAAGCGACGGGAGCGCGTCGGGTCGGGGTTCCCTCGCCCCTGGCTCGACCGACGGCGGCGGCGCGGGCAGGCCCTCGACTGCACTCATGCCGCGAAGGATAGCCGAGCGGCGGCGGCGGTCGAAACGTTGTGCGGGCTGGCCTCCGGCACGATGGTGAGGCGCCCAATCCGAACGCCGGAACGCAAGAAATCCCGGCGACGACCTATTTTCCCGAAAGGCTGCCCTCTCAGTATCTTCGGCGCTGGAGAGCTTAACTTCCGTGTTCGGGATGGGAACGGGTGTGGCCTCTCCGCTAGAGTCACCGGGATTCTTTGCGTCTGGACGTGGTTCGGCAGCGGCTCGACGCGCGGTCGTGATGACCGAGCGGGGCGCCGGATGATCCTCGAATTCGAGTCGTCAATGAGATCTGATCACGATCCCCCAGCCACCGACCCCTGGTCAGGTGCTGAAGAGGTCAAGCCCTCGACCGTTAGTACCGCTCAGCTTCATCCGTCACCGGACTTCCACATGCGGCCTATCAAACAGGTGGTCTCCCTGCGGTCTTACCCGGTTGACCCGGTGGGGAACCTCATCTCGAGGCGAGCTTCGCACTTAGATGCTTTCAGCGCTTATCCCAACCGAACATAGCTACCCAGCGGTGCCCCTGGCGGGACAACTGGCACACCAGCGGTTCGTTCACTCCGGTCCTCTCGTACTAGGAGCAACTCCTCTCAAGTTCCCTACGCCCACGGCGGATAGAGACCGAACTGTCTCACGACGTTCTGAACCCAGCTCGCGTGCCGCTTTAATTGGCGAACAGCCAAACCCTTGGGACGTACTTCCGCCCCAGGATGCGACGAGCCGACATCGAGGTGCCAAACGGTGCCGTCGATGTGAACTCTTGGGCACCATCAGCCTGTTATCCCCGGGGTAGCTTTTATCCGTTGAGTGATACCCCTTCCACTCGGAGGTACCAGATCACTAAGCCCGACTTTCGTCTCTGCTCGACTTGTAGGTCTCGCAGTCAAGCACCCTTATGCCTTTGCACTCTTCGGCTGGTTTCCATTCAGCCTGAGGGTACCGTTGGGCGCCTCCGTTACACTTTAGGAGGCGACCGCCCCAGTCAAACTGCCCACCAGACACTGTCCAGCGCCCGGATCACGGGCCGCTGTTAGAGCCGAAATCCAACAAGGGTGGTATTTCACCGTTGACTCCACCGAGGCTAGCGCCCCAGCTTCCAAGTCTCCCACCTATCCTACAC
>JAUSJS010000018.1 GCA_030647575.1 Candidatus Limnocylindrales bacterium
GGGAGCGCGACGCGGCAATCGCCGCCCTCGTGTCGGTGCACCGTGTGGCTCCCACGGACTGGATCAGGAAGGACATCGACGACGCGCTCGTGGCGCTCCGGCCGGGCATCCGGAAGCCCAGAAATGGCGGGGAGCGTCAGAACCGGCTCCCGGCGCGGGCCGGCACCGAATGGCCCGGCTTCCTGGCGAGCGACTTCGGCCGGGTCAAGGACACGACGTGGCGCCGCGGTAGCGACCGCCTCGGCCTCGTGCCGCTCGTCCTTCGGCCCCTGCTCGACCTCGACTCCGACTTCGGCTCGTTCCCGATCTACATGAGCCCCGAAGTCCACATCGCAGACCGCGACCGCTACCTCCAGGGCGGCGAATGGAAGCAGGGCTGGCGGGCGTCCAAGCTGGTCATCTACGCCCACGGCCCGACGGCCGAACAGCCCGACGTTCAGGCCCGGGTCGCGGCGGGCTACTACGTCGAGAAGGGCACCGGCACGGACGAATACGGTCCAATCGATGCAGCGCTATGGGACTGGCCAAGATTTCTCGACCTGTTGCGCGATCCGGTTCGTCGGCGTCCGTTGGAGACCGCGACGGCGAAGCACGACCTGCGCGTAGGCGACTACTTCGGCGGCCGCTTCTCGCCGGGTGGCGACGTGCTCGGGTTCGTCGGCCGACTGGAGGACGGTGAGCTCGTTCTTCGTTCCGACGACGAGCGTGAGCTCGGGCGGGGCTGGGATGCGCTCCTCGCGCGGCTCGAGGGTCTCCCCGCCGGCACCTGGCACGATTTGCAGTTGTGGCGCGAGTGCCGGCCGATCAGGCGATCGAGATGGGTCAGCCGTTCGCGCTGCGGGAGCTGGTGCCAGTGATGGTCGACCTGGCACGCATCTACCTGGATGTGATCGCGACGGTCCACCCGAAATGAGCGACCCACACGACCGCGAGGGGGTGCCGTCGGACTGAAACCCCATGGGACCGCTGCCCGGGTTGACCAACATCAGTAGAGCACCGGTCGCCCATGAGTTCGGTGGAGGCGACGGCGTCGGCCTCCTTCGTTGTCCCGGCGCCGCAGGCACAGCTCGGCGAGGTCATCCAGCGCCGCCCCTACACCAGCGTCAGGAGCGCCCCGATCGCGTAGCCCAGGACCGTCGCAAGGCCGACGGCGGCGCCCGCCTCGTCGAACGCCTCCGGCATCATCGTGTCGGCCAGCATCGTGAGGACGGCGCCCGCGGAGAACGCCTGGATCGTCGCCGCGATCGCAGCCGGCGCCCCGGCGAGGAGTCCGTAGCCCGCGCCCGCCGCGACGGCGCTCAGGACTGCGACGATCGCCCAGAGGCCGAGGATCCCTCGCGTCGACCACCCGGTCCGGCGCAGGCCGGTCGTCGCCGAGATCGCCTCCGGCAGGTTGGAGATCGCGACGGCCGCCAGGAACGCCAGCCCGACGCCCTCCCCCGCCAGGAGCGAAATCCCGATGACCACCGACTCCGGGATCCCGTCGAGGACCGTCCCGAGCACGATCCCGAGCGGATCGGCGCCCGCCTGCTGGCCTGCCGACCGCTTGCGGTGGCGCACCGCCCCCCCGCGGTGGAGCGCCCAGTTGCCGGCCGAGAAGGCGAGCGCGCCCGCGCCCAGCCCGACCACGACCACGAGAACGTCGGCCGCCTCGAACGCCGACCTCGTCAGGTCCAGGGTCACCGCCGAGATCAGGGCGCCCGCCCCGAACCCGGCGCCAAGGCCGATCATCCGCCGCCGCCACGGCAGGGCGATCGCCAGGGTGGCACCGACGATCAGCGTCGACGCCGCCACCAGGCCCCAGACCACCGCCTCGAGCACCGAGAATCCTCCGGCAAGCGTCGTCGCGCCGGGGGCTGCCCGACGCTCGGCGTCAGGATGGCACGGGCGCGGCTACCATCGCGCGATGCGCGAGCGCTTCGTCGGCTGGGCCGTCCTCCGCCGTCTTCGCCGGCGAGCCTCGTCCCGTGAGCTGGTCAACGGCGTCGTTCTCGGGTCGTAGGCCCGCGGCTCGCGGAGGCGCCGCCCGGCGATCGCGGCAGCACCGGCGAGGGCGCCTTGATGACGCCCCTGTAACAGTCCGCGGTGGCGCGCGTCGAACGACCAAATGGCCTTTCGGGAGCAGGTCTGTATCAGGCCCCCGCTCTCGAACACCCGCTCTCGAACATGTCGACACTGCGCTCCTGGAGCGGTAATCTGGCGCGCCATCGTTCGGCCAAGCGGAAGAGGCCGCTGTGAACAACCCCGACGACGTCTCGTTCGGTTCCTGGCGGGTCACCCAGGTAGATCGCGCTGAAGATCCTGACATCGGCACCGACAGCGCCTGAGATGGTGCGGCTGTGAGCGGCGATCACCCCCCGCTACGTCGGAGCGCGCCCAACGCGCTGCCCGACCAGGCCATCCCCAATGTCCTGGGGGGCGCCGAGGTACACGTCGCGCCCACACGCGATACGGATGAGGTCGACGACGACAGCCCGGCCCGCGCTGAACGCTGGGAGTCGCCCGCAGCCACGACCCCCGACGAAGGAGTGGAACTCGAGGAGGCCGCCGCGCGCCTGTACGCGCTGGCCCAGTCGTTCGCGACCCGCAGCGAAGCCGTGGAGGCGCGGCTCCTGGAAGGCTTCCAGGAAGAAGCGGCGCCCCTCGCCGACCAGTGTGGTGACCTTGTCATTCGGGACGCTGACGACGAACGAATCTCGTTTCGGGCTGACGGATCCTTTTCGGGCGAAGTCGTGCCCGAGGACTCCCCGACCTCGTGGCGGCCGCTCGAGACAGCACTCGACATCGTGGACTTCTACGATCCGAGCGACCTGTTCGCCGACCTTGCGGACCGGCTGGCGGCGGCCCACCCCAACGTCGGCAACCTCGGAGTTGAGGACGCAGGCCCGCGCCTGCGCCAGCTCGCGGAGGCCTTCGCTGAACGAAGTGCCTCCACCCGGCACCGGGCCGAGGCCGCCGAGGTTGGCCTGATCGAGCGGTTCGAAGAGGCTGCGGCGCCGTTCACGCGGAAGCTCGGCGACATCATCTTCCTGGACGACGCGGACGAGCGCCTCACCCTCGGGCGGGACGGCCGGTTCCTTGCCGAGGTCATCCCCGAGGACGACGAGACCAGCTGGCGGACGCTGCGGACCTCGCAACAGGTGACGGAGTTCTACAGCCCCGAGGATCTGTTCCGGGCCCTTGCCGAGGAGCTCGAAAGAGCGTTTCCGGAAGGGGCAGACGAGGGCGCCGAGGTCGCGGTCGACGCCCTGCACGACCTCGCCTTGGTGTGGCGCGAGCAGAGCCTCGATGCGGAAGTCACGTTGTTCGCAGAGTTCAACCGCGCCGCGACAGACCTCGCTCGAACACTTGGCGAGTTCGCGATCGTCGACGATGACGACGAGCAGCTCATCGTCAACGGGGACGGTCAGCTCTCGGCCCGCGTGCTCGACCGGTCGACCGGGGCCTGGCGGGAGCTTGACGGGCCGGACGAGCTGGTCGAGTCGTACGACCCAACGGATGTCTTCGCCGACCTGGCAGCCGCACTCGTTGAGGCGTTTCCGGCGCTGGCGGTGCCGAAGTACCCCGACGAGGAACCCGAGGCGCCCCAGGACGTGGGCGATGACCCCCCCGGGCCTGTGGTACCCGGGCAGCTGGTCGTCGGCATGGCTCCCCGGCGTGGAGGATGTGCCCGTAAACCGGGGCCTGGTACCACGTCCCATCAAGATCAGTGCCCCTCTGAGCGCGAATTCCCCAGGGCATCGAGGTGCGCTGATCGGCAGGAGTCCCGTGGGCTCGGGAGGCGAGCCCGAAGATGAGTCTGCGGTCGATCGCCTCATCCTATCGCGCCTCGGACCGACGCTCCTGGCGGTCGCGGCTGCGCTCGTGTCCACCCCGTTCGTTGCAACCGCGATCGTCACCATGTCGGCGTCGCCGTTCGGGCCGGAGTTAGACAGCGGGCCGCCACCGATCGATTTCGCGCACGCCGTGCCGATCGCCCTTGTCGCGGTCGTGACGGCTGGACTTATCGGCGGTGCCATCGGCGGCAGGTTCGTCCGGCGCGCACCACTATCAGGACTCCTCTTGGCGGTCGCTTTCGCATGGCCGGTCGCCATCGCGACCTTGCCGATCGTGCCGACGCTCCGGGGCGAGCTATACGCGACGGGGTTCTTCTGCTTCGACGTCTGTACACCGGAGATCCGTTCCGGCGACCTACTGTCCGGCCTGACCGCCTACGGTGGGTCGGTTCTCGCCGGGATCATCTCGATCCTGACGGCCACGATAGCGATCGTTCTCGCGATTGGGGCCTGGGTCGCGAGGCGCCGTGACCATGCGCGGGTCGCAGCGGTGCTCGGCCTCGCCGCATACGGGACCTTCAACCTCGTCAGCGTGCTCGGACGCACCGGCGACGGGTTACCGTTCCTCTGCCTCGTCGTGGGTGCGGTGATCTGGGTCGCCCCGTACTGGGCGCGTTGGGAGCGCGTGAGGCCCCGCGCGGCCACGGCTGCGGGTCCGCCGGCACCGCTCGTGAGCTAGTCGCCGCCGTCGGCACTCTCCTTCGTACTGCCCGTACTGGTAACGACACGGGCTTTCGAGACGTGGGGGCTTCCGGACGCGGTGGCTCGGCTGACCGGCCGGTTCGCGCGGCAAACGATGGGTTCATCGCATGGGGCAGATCTATTTCGAATCGAGGCTTCGCGCCGGAGATCCGTGTCGAACATGCGGCTGGGCGCGGTGACCCGCTCGACGATGGCCGCGTGGTCCTGGCCCCGGGCAGTTCGAGTCGCTCACCGGGCACAGGAGAGCTACGACCCCCAGGTCGTTCCTGCGACGCCGCGACCGGGCATCGCATCGCCGCCCAGCGCGATCGTGAGACTCATCCCGGCGCGCCAGCGGCCTCTATGCCTCGTGGAAGATCAGGTCGCGGTCCCGGACGTGATCGTCGACCTCGAGGGCAACGTCGTCCCCGGGGCCTGCCCGGTCGACCTTCGCGTGCTCGACCTCCAGTGACGCGACGTTCTGGACGAGGTCGGTACTGTGACCGCGAATGTGGATCTTGTCGCCCAGGGCGAGCGGCGCGCTCAAGCGGACTGCGGCAACCGAGCGATGGCTGAAGTAGTGGGTCACCTGGCCGATCGCCTCGGCCGGGTCGTGTGCGGCGGACATGCGACACCTCCGTGCGGTTCCACGGTACACCGGTCCGGGTTATTCGAGCAGCCGCTCGGCCAGCCGCTCGGCGCCGAGCTCGACGGGACGTTCGGTCTATTCGCGGAGCTCGTCCGGCACGGCCGGAACGGGGCTCGCTCCACGGGTCCATGCGGGCGTCGACGTAGAAGTTCACCTGTAGTCCCGGGTCGAGATCGGGAAAGTCGGTACGGTTGTGCGCGCCGCGCGTCTCGCGCCGCTCGATGGCGCCGCGCAGGGTGGCCTCGGCGACTGCGAGTCCCGCGCGCAGGTCGAGCGCGTGCGCGAGGTCCGTCCACCCTCCAAAACCTTCAGCCGTCGGGGGCCCACGTCGGTGGCGAACCGGCCACGGCGTCCGACGCGAGGACGCGCTGGTCAGGGCCATCGGGCCTCATCACGATGACGTCGTTACTGCGCTCGAACGCGATGAGCCGGCCGTCGGCCGGCTTTGGCTCGTCGCCTACCCCCGCGGTCGCAGATCCACGCTGAAGTCGAGATGAGCGCGAAGCATCGCCAGCGCCTCGCCCCAGTTCTCGAGCGCCTCCGCCCAAGCGTCGATCGCCCCTGGCTGGTCGAGCGGGAACGGACCGTCGACGAGCTCGAGTCGGCTGCCGTACCCAGCGGGGTCAATCGTTACCCGGACCGTCGTGATCAACCGCTCGTCCGGGAGCCACGGCCAGCGGAAGACGAAGGTGCGGCTCGGATGCGCCTCGATGACGTCCCACCACACACGGCGGTCCGGCCAGACGAGCATGGAGCGCGCCCCGACCGCGAGTCCGCCTTCGATCCGCTCGGGGAACCAGCGCGCCAGCTCTTCGGGGTCGGCCCACGCGCGAAACACGCGCTCGGGTGGCGCGTTGAGACGCCGGACCATTCGGACCATGCGCCGGAGCTCGGCCCCGGGTGGCAAGCGCAGCTCCTCATCGCTCATCGTCCGATCCCTCGCGAACCTCCTCATGCCGAATCAACGGCCGGGCCGTAGGACACGTCAACTCGAAGCATATCCCGCCACTCGGAGCGGGGAAGACAGCAGGTGTATGAACCGATGCGAGCTTGAGACCTGCGATCAGGCTGATCGCAGCCGATCAAGTTCGCGACCGACACGATCAGGCGATGGTGTTGCTTCTTTCGGGGCGTCCTGAAGGGGCGCTGCCCGCGCGCCCCGGAGGATCGGGGCGTCCGCTTCATTCAACGTATCCTCCACGACGATGGACCCTCCCGCGTCTCGTTCCGGGCGACCTTCGAGCTGATCAGCGGCGACTTCGTCTGCGAGCCACGCGGCTCGATCGAGGTGAAGGGCAAGGGGCCGACCGAGACCTGGTATCTCATCCGCCCACGTCTCCGGAAGATCGACAGTCAGTCGGACGGAGCACGCGACGAAGCGATGGGTCAGGCGTGAGCAGGCGAAACGCGCACCGGATCGAATGGCTGTGGACAGATCCGCCAATTCAACGGCGAAGCGATGCTGCATCGGGTTCACACGCCGAGCCGGCCTGATCGAAGGCATCGCGGGCGACGAGCAAGGCAGCGGAGCCGATCGCCGAGACCGCGGAGGCCCGCAACACGTAGATCCGCCGAAGCTGCTCCTCAGGCCCCGGGCGCGGTCCCGGGCCCTTTCTGCGTGCGTCGGCTGGGCCTGGCCGGGTGAGAATTCGGTCGCGGCGGGACTGGCTCATGCCATGTATCAGGCAAGGCTGTCGTCAACTGACAGCGGGCGGGTCTCCGAATCCCTTTGGGGGCACCACTCGACATCCGGCTGCGCCGCCCGCCCTGCTACCATCGCCGGCGATGGAGATCATGGGCATCCAGATCCGCACGATCGTTCGCGACAATGTCGCGACTCGCTGCGACGGCTGCGTCCAGATCATCGAGGGGACCCCCTGGCGGATCAACCTGCTCGACATCGTGGCGGCCGCGGCGCCCGTGGCCTGGACCGATCGACCGGCGATCAATCCCGGGCCGTTCCAGTTCCACGGCGACCCCGCCTGCGTCCGGCGCTGGATGGCGGCCAAGGGCTACCTCTTTTGCCGCCGCGGCCAGGTTCGCGAGATCATGCGGCCGGTGGCGATCCCCGGAGCGGCTGGACGGTACGGCCTGTGCGATGGGATCCATCGCGACGATCACGAGTTTGTCCCGGCCTGACGCGACACGGTTCGTTCGTGCCGCGAGGTGCCGCCGCCACGCCCGCATCCGCTTGACGCAGGGGCACCGACGAGCCTATCCTCCGCCGGCCTGAGCCGATCGTCAGTACCTAGATTTGCCCAGGTTCACCGATTGGGTCACCCTCCAGCTCGAGGCTCACGTGTCCGACCTCGCAGTAGGTGCCCACCCGCCCGTGCCCGCTCGTGCAGGACAGGCCGTGCGCTGGCTGTCGCTCGGGCCGGCCAGCCGGGTGCTCGGCGTCGATCCCGACACGCTCCGCCGTTGGGCGGACGAGGGCCGGGTCGAAACCTATGTCACCCCTGGCCGGCATCGACGCTTCGACCGGCGGACGATCGAGCGCCTTGCGTCCACTCGGCGGGCTGGCGTGCGGCCGCTGGCCAGCCTCGGCGCCGGCGCGGATCGACTGACCCGAGCCTATCGGCGGAGCTACGCAACCGAGGCGCCCGCGCATCGCGTCCGGGCCGATGACACCGTCGAGCTCGAGCGCTACCGGCAGGATGGTCGCCGGCTCGTCGATGCTCTCGTGGCGCATCTCGACGCCGACCCGTCGGACGACGCCGCGCGCGCGGCTGCCGAGGCGCAGGCGACGGCAGTCGTCGATGACCTCGCCGGGCGGATGTCCGCCGCGGGAACGAGCCTGACCGAGGCGGTCGGATTGTTCGTTGCGGCGCGCCGGCCGTTCCTGGCCGAGCTCGCCGGTCTGGGCCGGCGGCGGACGCTCGATGCCGCACGGCTGGCGGGGCTCTATGAGAACGCCTCGGGGTTGCTCGACCGCCTGTTGCTGAGGCTCATCGAGACGTACCAGGAAACGGCGCGTTGACCGTGGACCCACGGATCGTCCTGCCGGCGCTCACCTCCATCCTGGCCCTCGTCTTCGCGGTCGCGCTGTTCGACCAATGGCGTGAGCGACGGGGAGGGTTCCAGCTCATCTGGACCTTCGGGATGCTGTTCTATGGCGTGGGCGCAGGCTGTGAGGCCATCGCCGCCATCTCTGGCTGGAACGAGGAGCTCTACCGGACGTGGTACCTGACCGGCGCGGTCTGGACGGCCGGCTGGCTCGGGCTGGGGACGGCCTTCCTGCTCGGGCGGACGCGTTTCGGCTACAGCTTCGCCCTGTGCCTCTTCCTGGCCGGCCTGTTCACCTTCCTGCTCCGCAACAGGCCCGAATACGCCGGCGCCGGGGCCTTGCCGCTGGTCTACTTCATCGTCGCCGGCCTGCTGGCGCTGGCCGTCGCGGTCGAGACCTACTTCACGAACGATCGCTGGCCCCTCCTCGCCGCGGGCGCCGTCGTCGGTGCGACGCTGCTCAGTCTCGTGCTGATGGCCACCACGACCCTCGCCGCGCCCGGTTATGCCCTCGACCCGGCGACCGGCGCTCCCGTGGCCACGCTCTTTCCTCCCGAGCTCAGGCTCCTGACCCCGTTCCTCAACATCACCGGCGCCTTCTCGCTCTTCCTGGGCGCGATCTTCTCGACCTATGTGTTCATGCCGAAGCGACGGGTGCTCGGCTACTCCCTGGACCCGAACCAGCCGGGCGACCAGTTCCTGTTCAACCTGCTCATCGCGCCCGTCGCGATCTCGGTCAACCTCGTCGCCTCCCTGCCCGCAGCGGCCCGTGCGCTTCTCGCCGGCCGGCTCCATAGCCGGGTGCCGGCGACGATCCTGATCGCGGTCGGTGCGGTCGTCGCCACGCTCGGCGATACGCTCAACCGCTTCGGGATGACCGAATGGTTCCAGCTCGGCAAGTTCCTGGGCGTGCTCTTCCTGTTTGTCGGGTTCCTCGTCTCGATCGAGGTCTTCCGCGAGATCCGAATCCCGTTCACGTCGATCCGGCTCGGCGACGGGAGGCGCGAGTCTCCCGCGGCGGAGCGGCTTTCAGGGTAGGCCCGCAACCCAGGTTCGTACCGCTCACAGGGCCAGCAGTAACCGCCACCGGAGCGGTCATCCGCAGCGCGACGATGTCCGTGGGGGCGAGCGTGTCGGGCGTTGTCCGCGGGGGCAGGCGTGTCGGCGGCCTCACGCCCTACCATGGGCGGCGATGCCTGGTTCGAGTCGCCCGCCGATCGCGGGCGTTGCCATCGTCCTCGTCGCCGCCTCCCTGTTTGGGACGCTCGGCCCGCTGTCCCGCTTCGCCTACGACGCTGGGATGGAGCCGCTCGCCTTCGTCGCCTGGCGTGGCGGCATCGGCTTCCTCGCCACGGCGGCCTTCGTGGCCTGGCGGATCGCCCGGCGCGGCGAGCGGCTCACGCGGCTGGCGGACCTGGACGGTCGGGCGAGGCTGAGCCTGGCGATTGCGGCAGGCATGGGCTTCACCCTCAACCTGTCCATGTTCATCGCCTTCGACCGGATCACCGTGGCGCTCGCCCTGCTCGGCTTCTACACCTACCCCGTCCTGGTCGCGGTTGGCAACGTCCTGCTCGGGCGAGAGCCGCTGGATCGCCGCCGGGTCGTTGCCCTGGTGCTGGCCGTCATGGGTATGGTCGCCGTTGTCGCCTCGCAGCTGGATCCGGCGGCCGGCATTCGATTCGATGCCATCGGCGTCGGGCTCGCTCTCGCCGCGGCCTGCAGTCAGGCCGTCTTCGTGATCCTGAGCCGCAGCGGCTACCGGGTCGTGCCCGCCGATCAGGCGATGGCCGTCGTCCTTGCCGTCACCGTCGGGTGCAGCCTCGCCCTGGCCGTCGCGACCGGAGCGACAGCGACGCTTGCCTATCCGCTGGAAGCGCCGTCGGTCGTGCCGTTGCTCTCGTTCACCGGGCTCTTTGCGGCCGCGATCCCGTCCATGCTGTTCCTGACCGGGATCCGGCTCGTGGGCGGCACCGGCGCGGGCATCTTGATGCTCTTCGAGCCGGTCGTCGGAGTAGCGCTGGCGGCTTGGTTGCTGGGCGAGGGGTTGGCGACGATCCAGGTCGTGGGCGGGCTGGCGATCCTGGCGGCCGCCCTGATCCTCCAGCGCGCCGCGCCGCCCGGCGAACGGGTCGTGGCAGCGCCGGCAGTCGAGGCCGACACGCCTGCAGCGGACCCTGTCCCACCACCATTGCCCCTGCGCGGCTCCGAGGGGTCACAGCCTTGACCCAGTCGCGCATTCGCGTCCTGATCCCGGCGGCGGCGACCGACCCGACGATCACCGCCGTCGGCCCGCCCGCCGCGCCGGCCATCGTGTTCGTTCATGGCATGCGCCTGACGCGGGCCGCCTGGGCCGCTCAGCTCGACGAGCTGGGGGACGAGTTCCGGGCGATCGCCGTGGACCTGCCCGGACACGGCGCGCGGGCCAACGAGCCGTTCACGCTCGAGGGCGCCGCGGACGTCGTTGCGGCAACGATCCGCGAGCATGCCGCGGACGGCCGCGCCGTCGTAGTCGGGTTGTCCCTCGGTGGGTACGTGGCCATAGTCCTGGCCGCCCGCGAGCCCGAACGGGTCCGGGGCCTGGTGCTGGCGGGCGCGACGGCGGAGCCGGTCGGCATTTGGTCGATGGCCTACCGGGCTTTGGCCGCTGCGATGGACCGATTCGACGGGCCAGCTCTCCAGCGTCTCAACGCCTGGTTCTTCCGAGCTCGGTATCCTGCGCCGATCGCCGACCCGATCGTCGCCGGCGGCTTCTGGTCGAAGGGTGGGGCAACGGCCCTGCGCACGCTGCTCGGGCAGCGCTTCGCCCCCCGGCTGGCCGCCTACCCGGGACCCACGCTGATCCTCAACGGCGAGTGGGACCTGCCCTTCCGGTTGTCGGCGGGCACCTTCGCCGCGGCCGCCCGGGACGCCCGGCGGGTGCGCCTGGCGGGCGCGCTGCACCTCTCGAATCTCGATCGCCCGGCTGCGTTCAACGAGGCGGTCCGGCGGTTCGCCCGCTCGGTCGGAGCCGCTTGACCGGGCCGGCAGGAACCCCGGGGTATACTTCGCGAACTGCCCAACCCGCTGTAGTCCGAGGTTCGATGCGCGTACGCAAGGCTGTCTTCCCTGCCGCCGGCTGGGGCACCCGGTTCCTGCCGGCGACCAAGGCCCAGCCAAAGGAAATGCTCCCGCTGGTCGACAAGCCGATCATCCAGTACGCGGTCGAGGAGGCCGTCGCGGCCGGTGTCGAGCAGGTCATCATCGTCACCTCGAGCCAGAAGCGCGCGATCGAGGACCATTTCGACCTCTCCTATGAGCTCGAGCACCTGCTCGAGGAGAAGGGCGACATCGAGATGCTCCGCCAGGTGCGCGCGATCAGCGACCTGGCCCAGGTGGCCTACGTTCGCCAGAAGGAACAGCTTGGGCTGGGACACGCGGTCCTGATGGCCAAGGACCTGATCGGCCACGAGCCGTTCGCTGTCATCCTGCCCGACGACGTCGTCATCGCCGAGCGGCCGTGCATCGGCCAGCTCATCCACGCCTACCACCAGCACCACGGCTCGGTGGTGGCGGTGATGGAAGTGCCGCCCGAGGAGATGAGCCGGTACGGCGTGATCGCGTCGGAACCTTCCGAGGACCCGCTCGACCACGGCCGGCTGCACCGGATCACCCGGCTGGTCGAGAAGCCCGCCGCCGCCGACGCTCCGTCCAACCTTGCGATCATCGGCCGCTACGTGCTGACGCCCAAGATCTTCGACAAGCTGGAGCAGACCAAGCGCGGCGCCGGAGGCGAGATCCAGCTGACCGATGCGATCGCCGCGCTGATGGAGGAGCAGGAGGTCTTCGGCTACGAGTTCGAGGGCACCCGCTACGACGCGGGGACCGTCATGGGCTGGCTCCAGGCGTCCGTAGAGCTCACGCTCGGGCGAGCGGATCTCGGCCCACCGTTCCGGAGCTACCTCCAGGGGCTCCGGCTCTGACGATCGGACCGAGGGGACTCCTACGCTACGATGGCCGGCCGGGCGCCTCAATCGGCTCGAGCCGGACATTCTGAGCGCCACCGAGCACGAGGGGCAGACCGCTTGGCGGAAATCGGCCAGATCCTGGGTGGGCGCTATCGCCTGATCGAACTGCTCGGTCAGGGCGGTATGGCGACTATCTACCGGGCAACGGACATCGGGCTCGGTCGCGATGTGGCCCTCAAGCTGCTCCGTCCCGAGTACCTGCGCGATCCCGACTTCTCGTCGCGCTTCCGCCAGGAGGCCCAGGCGGCGGCCTCCCTCAGCCACCCGAACGTCGTGACCGTTTTCGACTATGGCGAGGACCCATCGGGGCCGTTCATCGCCATGGAGGTGGTCGACGGCGAGGACCTCGCAACCATCCTCAAGCGCAGCGGCGCGCTGCCGCCCCGGCAGGCCGCCCGGATCGCGGCGGCCGTGGCACGGGCCCTGGCCGCCGCCCACGCCAAAGGGATCGTCCACCGCGACGTGAAGCCGGGCAACGTCCTGATCGGCCGCGACGGACGGGTCAAGGTCGTCGACTTCGGGATCGCGCGGGCCGTCGCCGAGGCGCAGATGACGTTGCCCGGGACGACGCTCGGGTCGGTCCACTACTTCAGCCCGGAGCAGGCGCGCGGCGAAGCGACCACGGCGGCGTCCGACATCTACAGCCTGGGCATCGTCCTGTACGAGATGCTGACCGGCGTGCGCCCGTGGACCGGCGACAGCGCGGCATCCGTGGCGCTCGCACGGTTGAGCGGACCGGTTCCGGATCCGATGGCCGTTCGATCGACGCTTCCCCCGGACCTCGCCGCGATCACCCGGAAGGCGCTCTCTCCGGCACCCGATGATCGGTTTTCGTCCGCGGCAGCCATGGCCGATGCGCTGGAGGTGACCCTGGCGAGTCCGGCCGGCGTGGTCGGCCCAACGGCGCTGTCGGGTGCCGCCGGCGCGGCCGCCGGCGCGGCAGCCACCCATCACACCGGCCCCGCCGACCTCGCTGGCGCAGCGAGAGGAGCGGTTGCGCCGGTCATTTCCGGCACCGCTCGTCCGAACCCGGTCAGGGTCCCGTATCCGCCGGAGGCCTACGCCGGCGAGGAGGATGGGGAGCTCTATCCTTCGACCACCGCACGTCGCCGAGCCGCCGCGCGGCCGGCCCCCGCTCGCCGGGTTCGCTACGAAGACAATGCCGACGAGGACGGCGGTGGCACGAGCCCGCTGGTCTGGCTGACCGGGATTATCGCGATCGCCCTGCTCGCTGGCGTCGCCTTCCTCGTGTTCCAGCTTGCCTCCGGCGCCGGACCTGGCCCGAGCGCGCCGCCTGGAACGGTCAGCGTGCCGAACTTCGTCGGCAAGCTCATCGCCGACGCCCGGCGCGAGGCCGATTCGCTCGGGATCACCCTGACCGCGACGGGCGCACTCTCGGATCAGCCGGAGGGAACGATCCTCGAGCAGGACCCGCCCGTTGGCGCCGAGATCGCGACGGGTCGCGAGGTCAGGGTCACGATTGCCGAAGCGGCCGGCACGGTGCAGGTGCCCGACCTCAGGAACCAAACCGAACGTGACGCCATCACCTTGCTCTTCGCGGAGGGCCTGAGCCCTGGTCTCAAGACCGAGGCGTTCGACCCGATTGTCCCGGCCGGCCTCATCTCTGCCCAGAATCCGCCCGCCCTCACGTCGGTAGAGCGAGGGACCGCCGTCGACTACACCATATCCACCGGCGCCTCCCCATCGCCGTCTGAGTCTCCGTCGCCATCGCCTTCTCCGACGCCGACGCCGACGCCGACGCCGACGCCTGAGCCCACCCCGACCCCGACTCCCGAACCAACCCCGACGCCGACCCCCGAGCCGACGATCGAGATCACGCCAGAGCCCACGCTGCCGCCCGAGCCGCCGGTCGAGTCTCCTCCGCCGCCCTGATCCCGCGCCCCGAGCGGGTGTTCTCGCCTGGGGCGGGCCCGAGTCTCGCCCGCATCGGGCCCGATTCCAGCCCGGTTGGTATGCCGGACGCGAGCCGGTCACGGGCGCCAGCCCGCCTGGAACTCTCGGCAGAGATCGGCCGGACACGTCGGGTATTCCAGTAGCGCTGCTGTTGTCGGCGCGCGACGGAACTCGTGAGGTCCCTTGTGCCAATCAGCCTGGAATCGGGGCCCGGAATCTGGGTCAGAGGCCCGTTGGGTCGCGCGTCAGCCTCGGCGGTCGTCGGCGGAGCGGCGGCGCCAGATCTCGACCCCTGCGTGGTCGAGCGGTCCGCCCAGCTGGACGTTCGGTTTGCGGACACGAACGCCGACCTCATTGACCTCGAAATCGGCCAGGAGCTCGTGGCTGATCGCCTCGGCCAGCGCCTCGAGCAGGCGGAACGAGGTCGATTCCACGATCTGGCGCACGGCGTTGTAGACCTTGCCGTAGTCGACCGACTTGCCGAGGTCGTCGTCCACGCCGGCCGGCTGCAGGTTGAGAGCGAGCTCCACATCGACCTCGAATGGCTGTGGTGTCAGGAGCTCGTGGTCGTAGTAGCCATGGCGGCCCTGGAAGCGCATGTTGGCGAGGACGATCCGATCGCTCAGCTGGGACCTCCTTCGGCGGGCTCGCTCCGCCAGTTCGCTCGAATGATCGCATCGCTGATTCGTGCGGCGCGGACGTTGGCGCGCACATCATGGACTCGGACCATGTCCGCGCCGCCGGCAATGGCCAGCGCCGTGGTCGCCAGCGTTGCCTCGAGGCGCTGTTCGGGACCCAGGTCCAGCACGCGTCCCAGGGTCGACTTCCGGCTCGTGCCGAGCAGGATCGGTCGCCCCAGGGTTCGAAGGGTGCCGAGTTCGCGCATGAGCTCCAGGTTCTGCTCCGGCGTCTTGCCGAAGCCGAAGCCCGGATCGACGATCAGGTCGTCCCAGCGAACGCCCAGCCTGAGCGCACGCTCGAGCGCCGCCTGGAGATCGGCCATGACTTCGGGCAGCAGGCGTGCATAGCGGGCTTCGGCCCGGTTGTGCATGACCACGAGGGGGATGCGGTTCGCGGCGGCCAACCTGGGCAGCGCGTCGTCCCGACCGACACCCCAGACGTCGTTGATCAGGTCGGCGCCGGCGGCCAGCGCGGCTTCGGCGACTGCCGGCTTCGTCGTGTCGACGCTGAGCGGGACGTTCGGCAGCGCCGCGCGCAGGGCCGCGATGACCGGCACCACCCGCCTGCGTTCCTCCTCGGCCGAGACGGGTTGATGCCCGGGGCGGGTCGATTCACCGCCGACATCGAGGATGTCGGCGCCCTCGGCGACCATGCGCCGGGCGCTCGCGACGGCGACCTCGACCGGATCGAGAGCGTCCGTGGTCCCCGCACGTGTCCGCCGGGTGGCGGCCAACACGCCGTCGCCCGAGAACGAATCGGGCGTGACGTTGATGATGCCCATCACAAACGTCCGTGCGCCCCAGCGGAATGTGGTTGGACCGATCGTCGACGGAGCGGGGTGGGCCGGCCTGTTCGTTGCGCTGGGCTCGCTCATGCGTCCTCGGAGGGATCGGGGTCGCGCAGGTTGGGGTCGTCGACCAGCTGGTCGCGCGCCGCACCGACAAGATAGAGGGAACCGGCGACAACGACGGGCCCGGCGTCGGCGGACCGCTGCGACAGTGCCCGGTCCAGAGCTGCCGCGTGGTCTGGCGCGGCGACGACCCGGCCGCCGGGCAGCCCAGCCTCCCAGCGAGCGGCCAGGTCCGCCGCCGGCATCGCGCGGGCAACGTCCAGGCTCGTGCAGACCACGGTCGCGCCGGTCAGCGCCCGCGACGCCGCGAGCGCACGGATGACGCCATCCACGTCCTTGTCGGCCATCGACGCGGTGAGGAGGGTGACCGGGCCGTCGGCCAGGAATGGCCGCAGGTCGTCGAGCGCGGCGGCGAGGGCCGCCGCCCCGGCTGGGTTATGGGCGCCGTCGAGCAGGACGTCACGGCCCGCCACGGTCAGCAGCTCCAGGCGCCCGGGCCAGACCACCGCGGCGTAGCCGGATCGTCGAGCCGCCGCCTCGGTCTGTGCGATCCCGGCTGAGGCCAGGGCGTCGAGCAGGGCGTCGGCGATCGCCACGTTGGCGGCCTGGTGGCGCCCGCGCAAGGCGACCCGCGTTCGGCCGAGGCCCGGCAGCTCCACCTCGATCCCGTCGCGATCCCAGCCCAGAAGGGGGGCGGGCTGCACCTCGGTCAACGGGACCCTGAGCCGGCGCGCGCGCCGCCGGATGACCGCCAGTCCGTCACCGCGCGCGCCGGTCACGGCCAGGTCGCCACGCTCGATGATGGCCGCCTTCTCGCGGGCGATCGCGGTCACCGTCACGCCCAACCGATCCATGTGATCCAGGTCGACGTTGGTCACGACGGCGACGCCGCCGTCCCACGCATGGGTCGCGTCCAGCCGGCCCCCAAGGCCCACCTCGACGAGCGCAACCTCCGGGCGGACCTCCGCGAAGTGGGCGAAGACGACGGCGGTCAGCAGCTCGAACTCGGTCGGCTGACCGTGGCGGGCGACGATTCCATCCGAAGCTCGAAGCACGCGGTCCACGAGCCGCGCGAAGTCGTCCGCGCCGATGGGCCGGCCATCGATCTGGATCCGCTCGCGATAGGTGACGAGATGCGGCTTGGGCGTGGTCCCGACGTGGTAACCGGCGGCTCGCAGCGCCGCGTCCGCGAGGGCCAGGACGCTGCCCTTGCCGTTCGTCCCCGCGATCAGCGCGCCGCGGACGGCCAGATGAGGGTCATCCAAGCCGCGCAGCAGCGCGCGAGTCCGTCCCAGTCCCAATCGGATCCCGAAACGGCCACGCTCGCCGAGTGCCTTGAGGGCCTGCGCGTAGGTCAGGCCGGGCGACGGCGCGCTCATCTCTTGGCCGTCACTCTCGGGTCAGCTCTTCCTCGTAGAAGATGCATTGGTTGAAGCGTGGCGTCAGGCAGACGTCATTGACGTAGCCCTGCTCCATGTGGACGCCGCCGCGAAGCTGGCAGCGCGAGGTCATGTTGTCCTGACGGATCAAGGCCTTCAGCAGGTGCGGTGCCTGGATCGGGATCGCACCCCGCGCGCCGGTTATGTAGAAGTGCGGGCAGACGTTCCGTCGTAGATTCGGCACGCCGAATCCGGCCGGCAGGGCGCCCTTCGTCCGTGCGTCGACCGGGGTGCCCGTCGGGCTCACCGTTGGACGCGCGGTGAGCGGCGATGGTGAGACCCGAGCGATCGGACCCACGCCGAAGGCCGGGCGGCCCGTCGGGCTGGCAGGCCGGCGGCCGGATTCTGGATCGCGAGCTCGCACGCTCCATCCCCTTGATTCGCGGGCGCGCGCGTCAGGTCATCACGCGCGCGACCGGGCCAGAGTACAACGCACCATACCGAACGGCACGACCAACCCCGCGGACCGCCGCCCGCCGCCATGCGACAATCCACCCGATGACGACCCGGCGCGACTCGCGGCAGACGCACGTTCGACCCCGTCCCCCGTCCACCGGTCGTCCCGCTCCCATCAAGGCCAGACCTCGGGCGCCAACATCCACTCGCCTCGCCGTCCACCGACCGATCGAGCGCGACCGCGGGTTGCCGATCGTCGCCAAGCTGGGCCTGCTCGCGGCGGTGGCCCTCCTCGGCCTGACCGTCCTGTACCTTGGCGTTGGTGGACTCGGCAGCGTGGTTGGAGGAATCAGCGCGTCACTTGGTGGCTTCATCACCAGCATCACGGCCGTGCCGACACCGAAGCCGTCCGTGATCGCGGTCAGCGATCCGCCGACGATGCAGCAGCCCGCGGAACCGTACACGGCCGAGACCACGGTCGACCTCGTCGTGACCGTTCCATCGGAAGTTGCCGGTGATCAAAACTCACGGATCCGCGTCTACCTGGCGCTCAAGGACCAGGCTCCAACCCCGATCCAGGAAGCGCCCCTGGCGGCGACTCCGCAGACGGTGATCCCGGTCGAGCTGACCAAGGGGATCAACGACTTCTCCGTGACGATCGTCGGACCCGGGGGCGAGTCCGATCCGTCGCCCGTCGTGCGCTACGTGCTCGACCAGGCGCCGGCCAAGATCACGATCTCCTCGCCCAAGGAGGGCGCCGTCGTCAACGGGCTGACGGTCGAGATCAACGGGAAGACGCAGGGCCGCACCACGCTTGTCGCCCGCAACGCAGCCAATGGCTCGTCCATCACTAGTAGCGCGGGCAGCGACGGTCTGTTCACCCTCAATCTGCCGCTCTCCACCGGCACCAACGAGATCACCATCACCGGCACGGATCCGGCCGGAAATGTCAAGGAGCTGACCCTGACCGTTCGCCGCGGCTCGGGCCAGCTGACGGCGGTGCTGGGAGCGTCGGCGTACAAGCTGTCGGTCGCGAAGCTGCCGCAGGACCTCACGCTCACGGCGTCGGCCTCAGATCCCGATGGCAATCCAGTCGTCGGGGCCGACATCACGTTCACCCTGAGCATCCCGGGCATCCCGACGGTCACGGCCGACATGCAGACCGACGATCAGGGCCGAGCGACCTTCACGACCGCCGTGCCCGAAGGCGCGGATTCTGGCCAGGGCAGCGCCACGATCCTGCTCTCGAGCGAGGAGTTCGGCTCCACGCAGGACTACACGGTCATCACGATCGAACCGTAGGGCGGGGCAGACTGCCCCGAACGAATCGACCGCCGCCAAACGACCTTTTCGCGATCGTTCCAACCACGCGGAATGATCTCGAGTCTCGAGTCGTCATGGGTTTCGCGGGTGGGAGCGTCCGGCCTGCGCGACGTGGCGAACCAGTACAGCGGGTCGACAGCAGGGCCGCGCGCAGCTACCATCGGCCCATGCCGATGTGGCGATGTCCGCACTGTGCGACACCCCAGGCCGAGACAGCGCGATGCTGGGTCTGTCACCGATCGAGCACCGCCTGCGGGGCCTGCCGGCACTTCCGTCGCGCCGTCGCTGGCCAGCTCGGCTATTGCGGCCTCGACCGCCAGCGCCGACCCCTGCGGGGTGACGAGATCCGCCCGTGCTGGGAAGCGGCCGATGCCGCCGGAGCGTCACCGGCGCCGCTGCCGGGGATCGGGGCGGCCTGGCCGCTGGAGCCAGCCACCGACCGAACGGACGTTCGTCCGCTCCAGTTCGTGGAGGTCCAGCCCGAGGGTCGGTCGGGTCCGGCGGCCCCGGCTCACGACGGCCGGGCGAACCGGCCGGATCGTGCGACGGCGGCCGACGATGGCGCGCCCGAGGCAACCGATGACGCGCTCTTCCTGACGCCCGCGAGGAGCGTCGAACCCCGCTGGAGTCTTTGGGGCGACGTCGACACGTGAAGCTCGGGTAAGCCGGATTTCCACCACCGGCCCCGATCCGACCACCGGCCCCGATCCCACCACCGGCCCCGATTCCAGCCGGGTTGGTGCAAGCAACCCCTCGAGACCCAGGCGCGTCGATAGCAGCAGCCCCACTGGAACACGCGACGGATCCCGACCAAACTCCGCCCAGAGTTCCAGAGTGGCTGGCACCTGAGACCGGTTCGTGTCCGGTACACCAGCCGAGCTGGAATCGCCGCGCGGCGCCCCGAACCGGCCAGCCGAGCTGGAATCGCCGCGCGGCGCCCAACCGGCCCGCCGAACCCGACGGCCCTCCAGGGTCAGGAGCGCCTTACAGATCCGCGGGCCGCGTTCCGAGCGTGACCTCGAGAGTCAGGTGCTGGCCGTCGCGCAGGATCTCGACGCTGACCGTGTCGCCCGGTGAGAACTGGGCGAGCGTGGCGTCCAGCGGATGGCCATCGTCGATGACCTTGCCCTCGACGCTCAGGATGATGTCGCCGTCCTTGATCCCGGCCTCCGCCGCAGGCGTACCGGCCTGCACGCCGGGGACCGGCTGGTCGTTCTGATCGCGGCCGCCAACCAGGGCTCCAGCCCGGACCGGCAGGCTCTCCTCGTCCGCGAGCTGTCGGGTGATGCTCACGAACTGGATTCCGAGGTACGGCCTGGCGAGCTTTTCGCCGGCCAAGGCCTGGGCCATGATCGGGCGAGCGACGTCGATCGGGATGGCGAACCCGATGCCGTTGCTGTTGGTGGCAATCGCTGTGTTGATCCCGACGACGTTGCCGCTGGCGTCGAGCAGCGGACCGCCGGAGTTCCCGGGGTTGATCGCCGCATCGGTCTGGATCAGGTTGGTCAAGGGCTTCGAGCTGCCGTCGGTCGTGATCGTGCGGCCCTTCGCCGAGACGATGCCGCTCGTCACCGAGTTGGAGTAGGTCCCGAGAGGGCTGCCGATGGCGACGACCAGCTGGCCGACCTCGAGGGCGTCGGACTCGCCGATCGCGGCCGTCGGCAGATCGGTCGCGTCGACCTTCATGATGGCCAGGTCGGTCAGCGTGTCGATGCCGTAGACCTTGCCGGAAAGGACGCGCCCGTCCTTCAGCTCGACGTCGAAGCTCTCGCCGCCCTGGACGACATGGCGATTGGTCAGGATCCAGCCGCTACTGTTGAAGATGACGCCGGAACCGACGCCGGTCTCCGGAATCACGCCGAGATTGCCCGCGTCGGCGGAACCCGTGACGGTGATCCGCACCACAGCCGGGCTGACCTTGGCGGCCACATCGACCGTCGCCGACGACTCATCGATGGTGACCGGCTGGGGCGCACCAACATTCGTGCCCTGCGCCGTCGTCGGCGCCGAGGCCGGCCGATCCAACGCTCCGGCCGCCCCGAGGGCCAGGACGGTTCCGCCGGAGGCGAGCACGGCCGAAAGCAGCGATACGGCGACGAGCGAGCCAGCGCCCGTACCGCGCCGGGGCGTCGTGGCGGGGGTGACCGGTTGGGTGATCGGGGCGGGCTCGTACCAGCGTTCCGG
>JAUSJS010000050.1 GCA_030647575.1 Candidatus Limnocylindrales bacterium
AAGGAAGGCGACACGGTCAAGACCACCGGCCGCGTGGTGGAGGTGCCGGTCGGTGCCGGGCTGCTCGGCCGGGTGGTGGACCCGCTCGGTCGCCCGCTGGACGACAAGGGCCCGATCACGGCCAGCGCCTCGCGACCCGTCGAGCGGATCGCGCCCGGCGTCATCGTCCGCCAGCCGGTCGACACGCCGGTGCACACCGGGATCAAGGCGATCGATGCGCTCATCCCGATCGGTCGCGGCCAGCGCGAGCTGATCATCGGCGACCGCCAGACGGGCAAGACCGCGATCGCCCTGGACACGATCATCAATCAGAAGGGCAAGGGCCTCGTCTGCATCTACGTGGCGATCGGCCAGAAGCTCTCGACGGTCGCCAACACCGTGGCCATCCTCGAGCAGTACGGCGCGATGGAGCACACGATCGTGGTGGTCGCCGGTGCCGAGGATCCCGCTCCACTCCAGTACCTCGCCCCGTACTCGGGCGTGGCGATGGGCGAAGAGGTGATGGAGAACGGCGTGGAGGTCCCCGGACAGGGCCTGGTCAAGGACGCCCTGTGCGTCTACGACGACCTCAGCAAGCATGCCTGGGCCTATCGCGAGATGTCGCTCCTCCTTCGCCGCCCGCCCGGCCGCGAGGCCTATCCCGGCGACGTCTTCTACCTCCATAGCCGGCTGCTGGAGCGTGCCGCCCGGATGAACGACGACAACGGCGGGGGATCGCTGACCGCGCTCCCGATCATCGAGACCCAGGCCGGCGACGTCTCCGCCTCCATCCCGACCAACGTCATCTCGATCACCGACGGCCAGATCTTCCTCGAGACGGACCTGTTCAATGCCGGCCAGCGGCCCGCGTTGAACATCGGCATCTCCGTCTCGCGGGTCGGCTCGGCGGCACAGACCAAGGCGATGAAGAAGGTCGCCGGGCCGCTCAAGCTGGACCTGGCCCAGTATCGGGCGCTGGCGGCGTTCGCCCAGTTCGCCTCGGACCTTGACAAGGCAACCCGAGACCAGCTGACCCGCGGCGAGAAGCTGTCCGAGATCGTCAAGCAGCCGCAGTACCAGCCGCTCGGCGTCGAGAAGCAGGTGGCGATCCTGTACGTCGCGACCACCGGCAAGCTGGACGACGTGCCGACGCCGCGGGTGCGCGAGTTCGAGAGCCGGTTCTACCGCTTCCTGGAGACCGAGCAGCCGCACATCCTGACCGAGCTCGCCTCGGACAAGGGCATGACCGACGAGCTGGCCTCCTCACTGGACGCCGCAGTCGACACCTTCCGCCAGAGCTTCCTGGCCTAGATGATCGCCACTGGAATGGTCCAGGCCGGCGTTCGGATCTTCGTAGCGGGCGGCACGACCGGGCCGGCACAGACGTTTAGATGCTTACCTGGGAGCCAGAATGGCTAGCCAGCGCGATATTCGTCGCCGGATCGGCTCGGTCAAGAACATCAAGCAGATCACCCGAGCGATGCAGTTCGTCGCGGCATCGAAGCTGAAGCGCGCCCAGGACGCGACGCTGGCTGCTCGGCCGTACAGCGAGAAGCTCGATGAGGTGCTGGCCGACCTGGCCGCCGTCCTGAGCGGCGACGACCATCCGCTGCTGGCCGAACGCGTGGGCGGCAAGCGCCTGATCGTGCTGGTCACCACGGACCGGCCGCTGGCGGGCCCGCTCAACACGAACATCGTGCGCTTCGTGGCTCGCGACATCATCGACAATCCGGGTGACCTGGCGGTCATCACCGTCGGGCGAAAGGGGCGTGACGCCATGCGCCGGACCGGTGTCCCGCTCGAAGCCCATTTCGCGACGTTCGGCGACCGGCCGACGTTCGCAGACGTGCTGCCGCTCGCGCGCCTGGTCACCGACGACTACCTCGCCGAGACCTACGGCCGGGTCGATGTCATCTACAGCCACTGGGTCTCGACGCTCGTCCAGCGGCCGACGCGGCTGACGATCCTGCCGATTCCGGCGTCGGAGGATACCGAGGGGATCCCCGGCAACCAGTTCATCTTCGAGCCCAGCGCCTCGGCGGTGCTGGAGCAGCTCCTGCCGCGCTACGTCGCGACCCGCATCTTCCAGGCCGTCCTCGAGGCGAAGGCGAGCGAGGAGTCGAGCCGGATGGTCGCGATGAAGAACGCGACCGAGAACGCCGAAGAGCTCATCGAGGACCTGACACTCTCCTACAACAAGGTGCGCCAGGCCAACATCACCCGCGAAATGATCGAGATCGCGTCCGGCGCGAACGCTCGCTGAGACGCAGGACGCAGGAGGCAAGACCGACCATGGCGACCGGAACCACGACCGCGACCGGCCGGGTCATCCAGATCACCGGACCCGTCGTGGACATCGAGTTCCCAGCCGGCCAGCTGCCCGGCATCTACAACGCGGTCGAGATCCAGCGAGCCGGACGGGAGCCGCTCGTCTGCGAGGTCCAGCAGCACCTCGGCAACAACTGGGTTCGGGCCGTGGCCATGACCACGACGGACGGCCTTGCCCGCGGCGTCGACGCCGTCGACACGGGTGCCGCGATCACGGTGCCGGTTGGCGAGGCGACCCTCGGGCGCGTCTTCGACGTCCTCGGCCACCCGATCGACGGCGGCGAGCCGGTCAAGGCGGACGTCTACCTGCCGATCCATCGCAGCGCTCCGGCTTTCGATCAGCAGTCGACCGAGGTCGAGGTCTTCGAGACTGGCCTCAAGGTCATCGACCTGATCTGCCCGTTCAAGAAGGGCGGCAAGATCGGGATCTTCGGCGGCGCCGGCGTCGGCAAGACGGTCATCATCCAGGAGCTCATCCGCAACGTCGCCCAGGAGCACGCCGGCGTGTCGGTCTTCGCCGGCGTCGGCGAGCGCAGCCGCGAGGGCAACGACCTCATCCACGAGATGACCCAGTCCGGCGTCATCGCCAAGACCGCCTTCGTGTTCGGCCAGATGAACGAGCCGCCCGGCGCCCGCCAGCGGGTCGGCCTGACCGGCCTGACCATGGCCGAGTACTTCCGCGACGAGGAGAAGCGCGACGTCCTCCTGTTCATCGACAACATCTTCCGCTTCACCCAGGCCGGCTCGGAAGTGTCAGCCCTCCTCGGGCGGATGCCCTCGGCGGTCGGCTACCAGCCGAACCTGGCGACGGAGATGGCCGGGCTGCAGGAACGGATCACCTCCACACGGGACGGCTCGATCACGTCGCTCCAGGCGGTCTTCGTGCCGGCCGACGACTACACCGACCCGGCTCCCGCCACCACGTTCGCCCACCTCGACTCGACGATCCGCCTCGAGCGCGGCATCGCCGAGCTCGGGATCTACCCGGCCGTCGACCCACTCACCTCAACGTCGCGCGTCCTCGATCCGCTCGTCGTCGGCCAGGAGCACTACGACGTCGCCCAGGAGACGAAGCGCGTGCTGCAGCGCTACCGCGACCTCCAGGACATCATCGCGATCCTGGGCATCGACGAGCTGTCCGAGGAGGACAAGTCGACGGTCGCCCGGGCGCGCCGGCTGCAGCGCTTCATGAGCCAGCCGTTCTTCGTCGCCGAGGTGTTCACCGGCCGCTCCGGCAAGTACGTCAACATCAAGGACACGGTCGCTTCGTTCAAAGAAATCCTGGAAGGCAACACCGACACGCTCCCGGAGCAGGCCTTCTTCCTGGCGGGCACCCTGGACGACGTCCGGGAGAACGCCGCCAAGCTGGCGGGCTGAGCGATGCCGTTGCTGCTCGAGATCGTGACGCCGGAGCGCCTGGCGTACTCGGATACGGTCGACGCCGTCAATCTCCCCGGGATCGAAGGGGAGCTGGGGGTGCTGCCGCACCACGCGCCGCTGGTCTCCATCCTCGGGGTGGGCGAGTTGCGCATCCGCAAGGGTGGGGCGGAGGAGTCGTTCGCGATCGTCGGCGGCTTCCTGCAGGTCCGGCCGGACAAGGTCGTGGTGATGGCCGAGACCGCCGACATGGCCAGCGAGATCGATCTGGAGAAGGCCCAGCAGGCCAGGCGCGAGGCGGAACGAGCCCTCGAGGGAGGCGCCCACATCGACGCCGTGGACCTGTCGGCCGCGCGGGCGGCGTTGCAGCAGGCGCTCCTGCGGATCCGTGTCGCCGAGCGCCGCCACCGGGAGGGTCCGCGGCACCGCGGGTAAGCCTGTGGCCGACGCCAGACCGTTCCACTGGGAATACCATCCCGAGCCGGTCATTCGGGAGATCTTCCGCGTCGAGGGCGGCCGGCCACTCAGTGGGACCGTCGCGATCAGCGGTGCCAAGAATGCCGCCCTCAAGCTGCTGGCCGCGGCAACCCTGACGGGGGAGCGCTGCCGGCTGACCAACGTCCCCGAGATCGAGGACGTGCGGGTCATGGCCGAGACGCTTCGCGACCTGGGCGTCGTCGTCGATCACCCGGCCGACAACATCTACGAGATCGCGTCGGGTGACGTGGAGTGGCTGTTCGTGCCGCTCGAGGCGGCCGCGAAGATGCGTGCCAGCTTCATCCTGCTGGGCCCGCTGCTGGCCCGATTTGGTCGCGTGATCATGAGCAACCCCGGTGGCGATCGTATCGGTCGCCGGCCGGTCCGAATAGAAGCGGTCGAAGACGATCTCGAGGCGATCCTCG
>JAUSJS010000052.1 GCA_030647575.1 Candidatus Limnocylindrales bacterium
TGAGGATCACGGCATCACGGTGCTCGGTACTTTCGATTGGCTCGAATACGGCGTCGGGTTCTACAACGGGACGGGCGGGAACGACACCACGAGCGACAAGGACGGCGCGATCCGTCTGGTCGTTCACCCGCGGCGAGGCCTCCAGTTTGGCGGGGCGGCGACATTCGGCCGGCAGGACACGGACATCTCCGGCAGCGAGCTCAGGACGGAGGCTCGCGTACCCTGGGCGGAGTTCGTGCCCGGAACGGCGATCGACGGCGGACGCGTGCGATGGGGCGCGGAGGCAGCCTTCCTCGAAGGGCCGTTCGCCTTCACGGCCGAGTTGATGAAGATCCGAGAGAAACTCAACAACACGACGGTCCACCTCGGGGGCGGCTACCTTGAGGCCTCGTACGTCCTTACCGGGGAAGACAAGACCTGGTCGGGGGTCAGGCCAAAGCGCCCGTTCCTGCGCGGACCGGACTGGGGCGCTTGGCAGGCGGTCGCGCGCTGGTCGCGCCTCAAGCTAAACGATGAGTTCGTCCCCTTCCTCACCAACTTCCCTGGCACGATCGACTCGATCACGTTCGGCGTCAACTGGTACGCGAATGATCACGCGAAGGTAAAGCTCAACTATCTGCGCACGATGTACGACCAGGGCATCACCATCAACGGTGTGAGTCACCACAACGAGGATGCGCTCATGGTCCAGTACCAGATTCAGTTCTAAGAGGAGGAGGCACCCATGCGTACGGCAGCAACCGGCTCACCTTGGCGCTCGTGCTGGTGAGCTGCAAGTCCGCGGACATCGCGGCCCAGCAGTCCGATCGGATCCTGTCCGCGCAGGTCGCGAAGACGCTCTGCATTAGCGGCCTCCCGACGTTAACCCGTCTTTCTTAACCTTAAGGTTTCAGAAGTATCCGTGTCCTTCGTGCCCTTCGTGGTTAAAACGTCGTCGTGATCTCCGTGGCTACCGCGACTGGCCGAGCGCTGCCTCGACGCGGGTGCGGAGCGTCGCCAGCGTCTCTGGAGACCCTGCGAACAGGCCGTCCGGGTACTTGCTCTTCTGGATCATGTTCTTGTAAATCGACGCGCTCTGATACAGGTTCAGGCCCATCCCCGCCAGGTACTGCAGGCGCAGGTTGCGGTCGGTGTTGATCGTGGCGTCGCGAAGCCAGTCGGCCATGTCGGCGCGGTTGCCGGCGTAGGTGCCAAACAGGTCGAGCGCGGACGTGATCCCGATCTCCGACAGCGACTTCCGGATCGGATCGTTCTGCGGCATCTGCAGCCGCTCCTGGATCGCATCCACGTTGATGGGGCGGTTTCCCATCTGGCCGAGCAACACGAGGTCGTACCCCTGCCCGTTGATCGTGTTGGCGAAGACGGCGCCGTTGGGAAACGCCTCGAGGAACGTGCCGATCTCGCTCTTCACCGCCGCCTCGTTGCTCTCATACAACTGCACGAACAGCGTCACGACGCCGTCTGGGTTGAGATGGTCCTTCACCACCTGGAAGAACTCGCGCGTGTAGAGCGTGGCGGCGCCCTTCACCCACGGATCCAGCGGATCGGACGTCACCGCATCGAACTTCTCTTTCGTCGTCAGCAGGTAATGCCGCGCATCGTCGAGATGGATCGTCACCTTCGGGTTCTTGACCACGTTGAAGTTGTGCTCGGAGAAATAGGTGGAGACGACCTGCGGAACCAGCGGCTCGATCTCGGCGATCGTCTGATCCTTCACGAGCGGATCGATTGACACGGCTCCGGCGGTGACGCCAGCGCCGCATCCGATGACGAGCACTTTGGTCGGATGCTCAGGCACGAGCGTCGTGATGTGGCCGAGCATGCGCTGCAGCCGCATGTCCTGCGGCTCGCTCGACGCCTGCACCTTGCCCGCATTGTGGTAATTGAGCACCCCCGTCGGCGTACGCGAGACGGCGACCGACGCGGTAATGCCCTCACCCGAATAGATGATCTCGTTGATGCCCACCCACGTGGCTGCATACCGTCCGTACGCGACGAGCAGGCCGGGCAGCGGCGGAACGACGCGCACCAGCATCACCGCCACGAGACAGACCGCGACGACGAGCGTCACCGCGCTCTGCATGCGAAGGCCGCCCTTCTGTCCGGCCGGACGCTCCGGCACGAGCACCAGCAGGCCCGAGATCGCGGCGATGGCGATGAGCACCTGCTGCGCGACTTGGCTTCCGAACGTACCGACCAGCACGAGGCTGGTGACCAGCGCGCCGACGATCGCGCCCACCGTGTTGGCCGCGTAGACGCCGCCGACGAGCCGCGCGGGGTCCTGCCCTCGCGACGCCACGGCTCCCAGCGCAAGCGGAAAGCTCGCCCCCCACAGCATCGCCGCCGGCAGCATCACCCAGATGGCACGCATCAGGTCGAGCTGCACGTTGAACCACGGGCTGGTGGAAATCGACGGATTGATTGGCCAGTACGGCAGTGAGCTCCCCGTCGCGTACGCCGCCCAGGCGATGGTGAAGCACAACAAGAGCTGGCACCAGCCGAGCGTGTGTCGCGGGCTTTTCACCCGCCGGGCAAGCTCGGATCCGACGGTGCTGCCGATGCCGAGGCCGACGAGGAACACCGCCAGAATCAGCGAAAACGTATAGGTCGTCGCGCCAAACAGCAGCGAGAGGACGCGCGTCCAGATGACTTCGGAGCCGAGCGCGGTCAGTCCCGACAACGCGATCGCCACGTAGACGAGCCGCGACTCGGGAGGCGCGGGCACCAACGCGTCCTC
>JAUSJS010000064.1 GCA_030647575.1 Candidatus Limnocylindrales bacterium
TGGCAGTTCGCGCAGACAATATCGCATTTGGCGACCTCGGCCAAGATCCGCTCCGTTCCGGCCCGACCGATCATGCGCGTGACGGTGTGGCGCTTCGCGTCCGTATCGCGGTGATCAAAGTCCGTAGGCCGTTGACTGGGACGCTGGACCATGTCTCATTGTAGAACATATGTTTGGTTCCGGCCACGCGCTCCTAGACTGGCTGTCAGCCGTCGTCTCGAGCAAGCCGCTCGCCGGGGATGATGATCCCGGGGCCGGCGTGGCGCTGCGGGCCGCGGGTCCAGTCGGGGCGAGCCTGGCCACCGGTCGGGCGCCCGGTTGGTCGCTGGTCGGGCCGAGGTCCGTAACCGGTACCGCCTTGCAGCCCGTTTCCGATGCCCTGGCCAGGGCGCCTGGGTCGGGCGAAGCCTGCCCCCGCGACGGGGCGACCCGGCGCTCCGGATCGAGCGGTTCCGCCCTGCCGCGGGCCGCCGCCGGATCGCTGGGCGTTGATCGGGTGCGGTGCGCCGCTGGGACGATTGGGGCCGAGGCGCCGCTCTGCGCCGGCGTTCCGCGGGGCGCCATTCGAGCGGACGACGCCGGGGCCCCATGGTGCGCCATTCGAACGCGGCGAGCGGTTCGCCGGCGAGCCGCCGGGCAGCGGCGAGCCGCCCGGCCGCGGCGATCCATTGAAACGAGGCGCACCACTCGGACGTGGACCGCCCGGCCGAGCGCCACCGAGCCCGCCTCGAAGGATCGGCTCGGGGCGGATACGCGGATCGGGCTCGAAGCCCTCGATCACTTCGGTCTGGATCGCGTGGCCAAGGACCCGCTCGATGTCGCGGAGCATCCTCATCTCGTCGACGCACACGAGCGACACGGCGTCGCCGTCCACCCCCGCTCGCCCGGTCCGACCGATCCGGTGGATGTAGTCCTCTGGGACCATCGGGAGCTCGAAGTTGACGACGTGCGGGAGCGCATCGATGTCGAGGCCACGAGCGGCGACCTCGGTGGCGACGAGGACGGCGAAGCGGCCGGCCTTGAAGTCGGCCAGGGCGCGAACTCGCTGGGGCTGGCTCTTGTT
Organism: Candidatus Limnocylindrales bacterium; assembly: GCA_030647575.1. Classification (GTDB taxonomy): domain Bacteria; phylum Chloroflexota; class Limnocylindria; order Limnocylindrales; family CSP1-4; genus SPCO01. Next base: position 1,064 of record JAUSJS010000064.1, read on the forward strand.
GCCGTGGATCGCGGTCGCCAGGATCCCGTCGTGCTCGAGCTGCGTGGCCAGCCGGTTGGCGCCATGCTTGGTTCGGGTGAAGACCAGCGCCTGGTCGATCCGACCGGTCCGGATGAGGTGGCTGAGCAGCTCGCGCTTGCGCTCGCGATCGACCGGATGGACGACCTGGGTGACCAGGTCGGTGGCCTTGTTCCGCGGCGAGACCTGGACGGACGCCGGCCGGTCCAGCAGGCCGTCGGCCAGGCGCCGGATCTCGTCGGAGAAGGTGGCCGAGAAGAGCAGGTTCTGGCGGCGTGGCGGCAGGACCGCCAGCACCTTGCGGATGTCGCGGATGAAGCCCATGTCCAGCATCCGGTCGGCCTCGTCGAGCACGAGGATCTCGACGTGGGAGAGGTCGATCGTCCGCTGACCGAGATGATCGAGCAGCCGGCCAGGGGTCGCGACGACGATCTCGGGGCCGGCCCGCAGGGCGCGGACCTGCGGGTCGAAACCGACGCCGCCGTAGATCGTGGTCGAGCGGATCGGGTTCTGGGCGCCGTAGGTTCGGACGCTCTCCTCGACCTGAAGGGCGAGCTCCCGGGTCGGCGCCAGGATCAGTGCCCGGATGACCCGCGGGCCGATCGGACGTGACGCGTGGAGCCGCTGGAGCATGGGCAGGACGAAGGCAGCCGTCTTGCCGGTCCCGGTCTGGGCGCCGGCAAGCAGGTCGCGGCCGGCGAGGACGAGCGGGATCGCCTCGGTCTGGACGGGGGTGGGTTCCGTGTAGCCCTGGTTGGCGACGGCACGGAGGAGCTCGGGCGACAGCCCGAGATGATCGAATGACATGAAGGAGACGCTCCTGACGGGGCCCTCCCGCCTTGGCGGGGCCCGGTCTGGGCGTGAGTGGATCGGGGTCGGACGGCGTTAGGACCGTGGCGCTGACCGGAGCGCCATATCGAGCACGAAGGCGCGCAGCATACCTGACTTGCTCGAAGTCGGCCCGCGACGCCGCCGAAGCGGCAGGGGCCACGCCGGTCCCGGGCGATCAGCCCTTGCGCTCGAGGATGGGGCGTGCCCGCTCCGGATCGTCGACCACGAAGGTGAACATTGCTCGATCGCCCCATCGACCCAGGAAGAGGTGCCCCTGAATGTTGACGCCGGCATCGGCGAGGGCGCGCGACAGGCGGGCCATCCCACCCGGCTTGTCATCCACCTCGGCCAGGATCGACTCGCCTTCGATATAGACATAGCCGCCGTCATCCAGGACGGCTTTGGCCGTTTCGTCGTCGGCCGTGGTCATGATCACATGGCCGCTGTCGCCGATGCTCCCGCCGCCGATCGCCCGCAGGTCGACGCCGCGTGCGGCAAGCGCCTCGGCCAGGGTCGCCATCGCTCCGGGCTCGTTCTTCAGCTGGACGACGAACTGCTTGGCCATGGGAGCCTCCGTGGATTGGGGGCCTGATTCTACGGGCCGCGCGATGGCGCCGTGCTACGGTCCGGGGCAGTCCGCCCGACCCGCCACGAGGAGCCCGTGACCGCGACCACCTCGGACCTGCCCGCCGCGGTGGCCAGCGTCCTCGAATCCCTCACCTCGGACCCAGGCACGCGTTCGACCACGGTCGCGGCGGGCATCCCGTTCTCATCGATCCGGTGGGGCAAGCCCGGCGCCCGGCCGTTGCTGCTCATCCACGGCGTGACTGCATCTGCCCGGATCTGGTGGCGGCTCGGGCCCGCGCTCGCGGCGACCGGCCGGCGCGTGATCGCCGTGGATCTCCCGGGGCACGGACTGACAGGCACCTGGCGCAGGCATCATCGGTTCCGCGACAACGCGACCGATGTCGCGGCCTGGATCCGCGAAGCCGGCCTGGCGACCGCGGACCTCCAGATCGTCGGTCACAGCTGGGGGGCGATGACGGCCGCCGCCCTCCCCCGTGCCGGCATCCGCCCGGCGACCCTGGTCCTGCTGGACCCTCCGGCGGTCCCATATTCGCTCATCTCAGAGATGGCCAATGACCCGTCCGAGCGACCGTACCGGGAGATGGCCGAGGCGATCGCGCGGCTCAGCGCCGCCAACCCGGCCTGGTCGGCGGGCGACGTCGAGGCCAAGGCCGAAGCCCTGGTCCAGCTCGACGTCGAGGCGGCGCGAGCGGTCCTGCTCGACAACGGCGACTGGGACGGCGGACTCACCGACCTGGCCGATGCGGCGGCGGCCCGGGTCCCGACCTGGATCGTTCGGGGGGATCCGGCCGCTGGAGGACTCCTGCCTGACGCCCGGCTGCCGGCCTTCGAGGCGCTGCTCGGGGCCGACCACGTGATCACGCTCCGCGGCGCCCCGCATGCCCCGCAGCGGACCCACCCGGCGGAGACGACCCAGGCGCTGCTACACGCCCTTGCCTCATAGGCACGTGACTGCCAGTCACGGCTGAGTGCCGAGCGGGCGGTCAGGCGTGCGTTGGGCATCCGGTCGCGACTGCCAGTCACGCTCCAGGCGCCGCTACACGTCCTCGGCTGAACGGCGCCTGGCACGAATGGCGATTGCCCGGCGGTAGGCGTCGAGATATCGCGGCGCCGAACCGGTCGTCCAGTCGAAGTCGACCGCCATCCCGCGGCCCAGCAACCCAGCCCAGGCCGGACCGCCGTGGCGGTGGAGCCCGACGGCAGTCTCACAGGCCCCGACCAACCCATCGACGGTGGCACCCTGAAACGAGAAACCCGTCCCGTGACCCGGGCTCGTCGTCTCGTCGATGACCGTGTCGGCCAGCCCCCCTGTCCGGTGCACGATCGGTGGCGTTCCGTAGCGCAGGGCGATCATCTGGCCCTGTCCGCATGGCTCGAAGCGTGACGGCATGACGAAGAAGTCGGCCCCGGCATAGATCCGGCGCGCCATCGCCCGATCGAAGCGCTCGATCAGCGAGACGCGCTCCGGATTCGCCGCCGCAAGCGCCCGGAATGGCCCGGCCAATGCTGGATCGCCGCTGCCCTGCACGATCAGCCTGATCCCGCGCTCCAGCAGAGCCGGCGCCGCGTCCGACAGCAGGTCGAAGCCCTTCTGTGGATCGAGCCGACCGATCATCCCGATGACCGGCCCAGGATCGGCGGAAACGAAGCCGACGCGGGTCAGCAGATCCGCGCGGCAGGTCGACTTGCCGGCCAGATTCGCTCGCGAGTACGGCGCAGCCAGGTCGGGATCCGCGGACGGATCCCAGACCGCGTTGTCAAGTCCGTTCAGGATCCCTACGAATCGGTCGCCCATCTCGCGTAGCGTCCCGTCCAGCCCCATGCCGAAGGCCGGCGTCAGCGCCTCGGCGGCAAAGCCCGGCGAGACGGTGTTCACCAGCTCGGCGCGTTCGATCCCCGCGCGCAGCAGGTCGATCCCGTCCGCGCCTGCCGGCACGATCCCATCGCCCGGCGCGAGCCCGAGCTGCGGGAGGCTCGACCGCGTGGTCCAGCCGTGATACGCCAGGTTGTGGAGCGTCATGAGGATCGCTGCCCGCCCGATGACCGGGTCATCGGCATAGCGGCCGTCGCGGAAGATCGCCGCCGGCCCGGTGTGCCAATCGTGGAGGTGGAGGAGATCCAGCGGGCGATCATCGGCGCGCAGCGCCTCGAGCGCGGCCCGGCAGAACAACCCGAAACGCCAGGCGTTGTCCGCGTAATCACCGGTCGCGTCGCCGTAGAACCCTTCGCGATCGAAGGCCGCCGGGTAGTCGATCAGGCGCAGTCGATAGCCGCCGGCCGGGACGTCGATCACCGTGACCGGGCTGTGGCCCGACGGCGAGCGCGGATCCGGCACCTCCAGGACCGTGGCGCTCTCGACGGTCACGGGATCCGGGACGGCCCGATACCGAGGCAGGAAGACGTCGACCGGCGTGCCGATCGCATCGCCGTCCAACCGCCCCAGCGCGCGCGCCAGCGCATCCACGACATCGGCCAGACCGCCGGTCTTGGCCCACGGCTCGCACTCCGCGGCCAGGAAAGCCACGCGCATCGGCATGGCTGTCATCCTACCCGGCCGACGTGGCGCGCCCGCGCAGCGCCCGCTCCGGACCTGCCACTAAACCGGTTCACATGCCGGATCGAACCCGCTATGATGCAGCGCGCATGGACCCCGTCCGAGTCCCTTCGATCCCGGCCGCCAGCTTCGCGTTACCACCGCGCCTCGAAGGCCTGCGGCGGCTCGCCTACAACCTGCACTGGGCCTGGCATCCGCGCACTCGCGGCCTGTGGAGCCTGATCGATCGGACGGCCTGGACGCGCTATCGCAACCCGATCCCGGTCATCAGCGGCCCGACCGAGTGGTCCCGCCTGCTCGGGGACGAGAAGTTCATGGCCGAGTACCACGACGTCCTCGCGTCATTCGATCAATACATGGCGAATGGCTCCGACCACTGGTTCAAGCGCCGCTATGGCGAGGCGCTGAGCGGCCCGATCGCCTACTTCTGCGCCGAGTACGGCTTCCACGAGTCGCTCGGGATCTACTCGGGTGGCCTGGGAGTCCTGGCCGGCGACCACATGAAGACGGCCAGTGACATGGCGCTGCCGGCGATCGGCGTGGGACTCCTCTATCGCAAGGGTTACTTCCGCCAGTCGATCGATGCCGACGGCCACCAGGAGCACAACTACCCGGACTACGACCTCAGTCGCCTGCCGCTCAGCCGCGTCCAGGATGCCTCCGGCCTGCCCCTGACCGTCAGCGTGGAGCTGCCCGGGCGCGACCTGTTGATCGCGGTCTGGCTCGCCCAGGTCGGCCGCGTGCCGGTCCTGCTGCTCGACACCGACCGGCCGGAGAACGCCGACTCCGACCGACCGATCACCAACATCCTCTACGTCCGTGGCCGCGAGATGCGCCTCCACCAGGAGCTCGTCCTCGGGATCGGCGGTATTCGGGCCCTTCGTGCCCTCGGCCTGACGCCCGCGGCGTGGCACCTCAACGAGGGCCATTCGGCGCTCCTGCTCGCCGAACGCGCCCGCGAGCACGTTGCCGGCGGGCTGACCCTCGAGAAGGCCTGGGCGGCGGTACGACGGGACAGCGTGTTCACCATCCACACGCCGGTCTCGGCCGGCAACGAACGGTTCGATGCCGACCTCGTTCGCCGGCTGGCCGGGCCGATCCTCGACGGCGGTGGAGTCCCGGTCGATCGCGTCCTCGAGCTCGGCCTGGGCGTCGACGGCGATCCCGGTCAGTTCGACATGACCGCGTTCTCGCTGCGACTCACCAGCGGGGCGAATGCCGTGAGCCACCTGCACGGCCAGACTGCCAACGCGACCTGGCAGGGCGTCATCGATCGCCCGATCCTGGGCATCACCAACGGCGTGCACGGCCCGAGCTGGATCGGATCGCCAATCGTAGAGCTGCTCGAGGCGCTCGGCGCCAACCTCGACGATCTCGATGCCAGCACAGAGGCGGGGCGCTTCTGGGAGCGCCTCGAGCGCATCCCGGCGCGCGACCTGTGGGAAGCCCACCTTCGCCAGAAGCGAGAGCTGGCACTCTTCGCCCGCGGCCGGTTGCGCCGCCAGTTCGCCCGGCACGGTGAGGCGCCGGCAGTCCTTGCCGAGCTCGAGGGCGCGCTCGATCCGGACATCTTCACCATCGGGTTCGCGCGGCGCTTCGCCACCTACAAGCGGGCTGGCCTGCTGTTCAGCGACATCGACCGCCTCGCCCGGATGCTCTGGGACGAAGACCGGCCGGTCCAGATCATCTTCGCCGGCAAGGCCCACCCGGCGGACCGGCCGGGGCAGAAGGTGATCCAGGAGATCTTCCAGCGATCGCGCTCGCCGCAACTGCGCGGACGGGTCTTCATCCTCGAGGACTACGACATGCGGGTCGGTCGGTTCCTCGTCCAGGGCGTCGACGTCTGGCTGAACAACCCGCGCCGCCCGCTCGAGGCCTCGGGGACGTCCGGCATGAAAGCGGCCCAGAACGGCGTGCCCAACGTGAGCGTGCTCGATGGCTGGTGGGACGAGGGCTACGAAGGCGACAACGGCTGGGCGATCGGAGGTCGCGAGGTTCTCGCCGACGAGGCGGCCCAGGACTGGCACGACGCACTCGAGCTCTATCGGCTGCTCGAGGACGAGATCGTCCCGAGCTGGTACGAGCGGGACGTCGAGGGATTGCCGCGGCGCTGGCTGGCCGTGATGCGCCGTGCGATGGCCACCGCACTTTGGCAGTTCTCGACGACGCGGATGCTCCACGAGTACACGGAGCTGCTCTACCTGCCCGCGGCCGGCGTGCAGGTCGCCCGGGCCGAGTCGGCGCCGCTCCTGACCGAGGCCAGCTAGGGCGCGATGGCCCCGCGCATCTCGCTGGCTCTTACCATTCACAACCACCAACCCGTGGGCAACTTCGGCTGGGTCTTCGCCGAGGTCTACGGCCAGGCCTACCTGCCGATGCTCGAGGCGCTCGAGCGCCACCCCGGTGTCCGCCTGTCGCTCCACTACAGTGGCCCACTGCTGGAGTGGCTGCGCGTGGAGCGACCGGAGTTCATCACCCGGCTGGCCGGGCTGGCCGCGCGCAACCAGGTCGAGATCCTGGGCGGCGGGTATTACGAACCCGTCCTGGCCTCGCTGCCCGAGCGTGACCGGATCGGCCAGCTCCACCGCATGGGTGACGAGCTGGAGGCGTTGTTCGGACGACGGCCCAGCGGCGCCTGGCTCGCCGAACGCGTCTGGGAGCCGGACCTGCCGACCTCCCTGGCGGCCGGCGGCTACGACTGGACGGTCCTGGACGACGCCCACTTCCGCGCGGCGGCGATCCCCGAGGAGGACCTCTGGGGCCCGTACACGACGGAGGACCAGGGTCGGCTGCTGACGGTCTTCGGGACCGAGCAGGGCCTGCGCTACCGAATCCCGTTCCGCGACGTGGAGGACGTGATCGGCTACTTGCGCGATCACGCCACAGAGGACGGCGGGCGCGTCGGGATGATGGGTGATGACGGCGAGAAGTTCGGCTCGTGGCCGACGACGTGGCAGCACTGCTGGGGCGAGGGCCGTTGGGTCGCCCGCTTCTTCGATGCGCTGGAAGCCAACGTGGATTGGCTGACCACGACCACGCCGTCGGTCTGGCTTGCGGAGCACCGCCCCATCGGGCGGGTCTATATCCCGACCGGTTCCTATGCCGAGATGGGCGAATGGGCCCTGCCCGCCCGTGAGAGCCGGGTCTTCGCGGCGGTGCTGCACGCCGCCCGGGAAGCGGGCCGCCCCGAGGCGCGCTGGCTTCGCGGTGCGTTCTGGCGGAACTTCCAGATCAAGTACCGCGAGATCAATGACCTGCACAAGCAGATGCTGCGGACCTCGGACAAGGTCGACGCGATGGCGCCTGGCTCCGCTCGAGACCTGGCCATCGACCACCTCTACCGTGGCCAGTCGAACGACTGCTACTGGCACGGCCTGTTCGGTGGCATCTACATCAGCCACATGCGCCTGGCGACCTACGAGCACCTGATCGCCGCCGAGGACCTGGCCGACACCGCCGCGGGCGAGCTGCGGGCGGCCGAGCGACGCGACCTGGACATGGACGGCCAGGACGACGTCCGGCTGGCCGGCCCGGGGCAGGTCGTCACGGTCGACCTGACCTCCGGCGCCGGGATCGGGGGCTGGGACGTCCGGGCGGTTCGGCATGCGCTGGGTGCCGTGCTCCGCCGCCGGCGGGAGGCCTATCACGAGACGCTACGGGACCACGAGGCGCTGCTCGCCGGCGCTTCCGCTGAATCGCCGACCGACGGCTCGGCGGCCCCAGCCTCGATCCACGACGTCGTCAGGACCAAGGAGACCGGTCTCGCCGAGCGGCTCCACTACGACCCGTACGAACGACGTTCGGGGCTGGTGCGCCTGCTGGCGTCCGACACCGATCCCGAGGCCTGGGCGACCGGAGGGGCCAGCGAGCTTGGTGACGCGGTCGACGGCGCCTTCGAGATCGAGCTTCTGGAGCCCGACCGGCTGGTGGCGGTACGCACGGCCTCGATCGCGACGCCCGACGGCCAGGCCCCAATTCGGGTCGTCAAGGAGATCTTCCTGGGCGGCGACCGGCGGGCGCCCACCCTGGATCTCACGGTCACGATCGAAAACCGCTCCGAGCGGGCGCTCGAGGCGCTGCTCGGAATCGAATGGACCCTCACCATGCTCGGTGGAGGCGGCAACCCGTCGGCGTGGTGGCAGATCGACGGCGCGCGCACCGGGCACGATTCGAGTGGCACGGCGGCCGGCGTGAGGGAACTCGCCCAGGGCAACGACGACGTCGGCATCGCCGTGACGACGACGCTGTCGCGCCCGGCCGGGGCCTGGTGGGCGCCGGTCGAGACCGTGTCGAACTCCGAGGGTGGCTTCGAGCGCGTCTACCAGGGGTCCGGGCTGTTGCTCTCCTGGCCGCTTGCGCTGGTCGCCCGTGGATCGTTTACGGTGAGGGTCGGTCACGTCGTCGCGACGGCGCACGACCGGGCGGTCGAGGAGACCGGCGCGCCCGTCCCGGTGATCGTCGGTGCGTGAGCAGCGGCCGCCTCGTCCGCCGGCCACCGGTTAGGGCATCGGCGCGAATCCGTTCACAGCCCGCGGCCTGCGCGCCGGGGCTGGGAACGGACGGGGATTGCTGTTGTCCGGGGTCGCGGAGTTAGCGGATCCCGACCGGATAGGCGGGACGGCGCGAATCCGCGAAACCGTCGCGGCTGTCGACGCCGTATACGAGAGAGATCGCGGAGAACACCGTGAGAACGATGAGGATTACTAGCCCGACCATCGGGTACCACCTTCATTGTTATAGTGAACTAGGCCAAGACCAACGTACATTGGACTAGCACGCTATGTCAAGTGACGAGCAAGTACCGGTGGGCGTGAGCGGACGCGGAGCCGGCGGCCTCGACGTCGAGCGCGGCTCCGATGTCCCGATCTCGACCCAGATCTTCTGGCAGATCGCCTACCAGATCGACTCCGGCCGGCTGCTTCCCGGCGCGCGCCTGGCCCCGGTGCGCGAACTGGGGGCGGCTCTCCGGGTCAACCCCAACACGATTCGGGCCGTCTACCGCCGGCTGGCCGATGCGGGCTACGTGACCAGCCGCCATGGCGCCGGAACCCATGTCGCCGATCGCCCACCGCAGCGACGCGGCACGGAGGCGCTGGCCGGGATCGTGGCCGAGATGCTGCGCCGGGCGGCCCACGCCGGGTTCACGGCTGACGAGCTGGCGGCAGCCACGTTCGCGGCGGCCACCGAACGCAAGCGCCCCGGTCCGCTCGTCCGAGTGCTCTTCGCCGAATGCACCAACGCCGACGCCGGGTACGACGCGGAACGCCTGGTCGATGCCTTCCCCGGGATGATCGAGGCGGAGGGCGCGCTGCTCGACGATCTGCCCGACCGGCTCGAGCGCTTCCACTACGACCTTGTCGCAACCACGACCTTCCACGCCGACGAAGCGCAGGTCCTCGTCGCCGGGCGCGTCCCGGTGGTCGCGATGCTGGTCGGTCCCGGCTACCTCGAGCTGGTCCACGAGGTCGCCGGCCTGCCGCATGGCTCGCGCGTCGGGCTCGTCTGCGCCTCGGAGCGCGGCGCCGACAACATCCAGGAAACGCTGGCGATCGCCGGAAACCGGGGCGTGGAGATCGTGTCGGCGCTCATCGCCGCGCCGGATGACCTCGAGGCGATCGATCGGACCGCGGATCTGATCTTGATGTCGCGCGAGGCCCTCGCCGCCGGTCTGGACCGCTCCTTCTCGCGTCCGGATCGGATCCGGCCGTGGACCTACGACTTCGACCCGTCCGGACTCGAGCTGCTGCGTCGTGCCATCGAGCGCGTCGCGAGCGTCCGACCCATGGAGCCTGTCACGGCCTGATCGCCTGGCGCCGTACGATGCTCGGGTGATGCGCGACTTCCACGTCCGGCGCGAACCCCGCGAGCGGTACGCGGTCGCCAGTCCGCTCATCGGCAGCCGGGGCGACCTGGTCGTCGCCGATCTCGCCGGCATCCGCCGGCTGGCCGCCCGGATGAATATCGAACGGGCCGCGGGTGCCCCGTCGGTCAGCGCCGGCGAGATCGCCGCACTCGGGCTGCTCCATGAGATTGGACACGTGCTCATCGCGCGCTACGAGCAGAACCGCCGGCCCGGGGCAATCAATGGCGCACTGACGGATCTCGAGGCGAGGCTCGGACCCGAGGCCGCTCGCCTGCTCGACCGCTTCGGCCAGGAGTTCCCCGGTCGAGGTCCCGAGCCGGAGCCGCCCGCCCATCGTCTCGAGGAGTTGCTGCTGACGCGCATCTCCAACGAGAACCCCGCGCTCGGTCCACTCCAGGAGCTTGTCGACGATCGGGCGCTCGCCAGGGGCACCCGCTACGCCGAGGCGATCGCCGGCCTCGAGGCCATCTTCGCCGAGGGCCCGCCGTTCGACGTCGAGGGCATCTCGCTGATCGAGCTGATGCGCGCGCCGGCTCGTCACGCGCCGACGTCGCTGGCCGGTCAGCTGCGCTACATCCGGGAGCGCTGGGGGCCGATTCTCGGGGCCGCGCTCGAGGACTTGCTACGCCGGCTCGACCTGGCGATCGGGATCATCGCGGAGGAGGAGCGGGCGCTCCACCTGAGGTTCGGTGGCGGAACGGGGGGTCCGGGCGGCCACGCCGAGACGCCGTCGTTCGCCGGCGCCGCCGAAGAGCCGGAGGCGTTCTCCTCGGATTCGGCCTGGATGCCACGCGTCGTGCTGCTCGCCAAGAGCACCTACGTCTGGCTCGATCAGCTCTCCCGGACGTATCGACGGAACATCACCACCCTTGACGCGATCCCCGACGAGGAGCTCGATACCCTCGCGCGCTGGGGCGTCACGGGCCTCTGGTTGATCGGGCTGTGGGAACGCTCGGCGGCGTCCGAGCGGATCAAGCGGATGCGCGGCAACACCGAGGCCGTAGCCTCAGCGTATTCGCTCGACGACTACCGGATCGCGGGCGACCTGGGCGGCGAGCTCGCCTACGCGGAACTGCGCGATCGGGCAGCCGCGCGGGGAATCCGACTGGCCAGTGACATGGTGCCGAACCACGTGGGCATCGATTCACGTTGGGTCATCGAGCACCCGGAGTGGTTCCTGTCGCTGCCCGAACCGCCGTACCCCGCTTACTCCTTCAACGGTCCGGATCTGTCGGCCGACGATCGCGTTGGGATCGCCATCGAGGACCACTACTGGGACGATAGCGACGCGGCCGTCGTGTTCAAGCGCTTCGACCGCCAGACCGGCGATGTCCGCTACGTCTATCACGGCAACGACGGGACGAGCTTTCCCTGGAACGACACGGCCCAGCTGAATTTCCTCGACCCGGCCGTCCGCGAGCAGGTCATCCGGACGATCCTCGACGTCGCCCGGCGCTTCCCGATCATCCGCTTCGATGCCGCCATGGTCCTGGCCAGGAAGCACATCGAGCGGCTGTGGTGGCCCGAGCCGGGCGCTGGCGCCGGCATCCCGTCACGCGCCGAGCACGCCATGTCGAAGCGGGAGTTCGACGCGCGCATGCCGGTCGAGTTCTGGCGCGAGGTGGTCGACCGGGTGGCGGCGGAGATCCCCGGGACGCTCCTGCTGGCCGAGGCCTTCTGGCTCCTGGAGGGCTACTTCGTCCGGACGCTCGGAATGCACCGCGTCTACAACAGCGCGTTCATGCACATGCTCCGCGACGAGGACGGCGCCGGCTACCGCAAGGTGATCAAGGAGACGATCGAGTTCGATCCGGAGATCCTCAAGCGCTACGTCAACTTCATGAGCAACCCCGACGAGAAGACGGCGCTCGAGCAGTTCGGCAAGGGCGACAAGTATTTCGGTGTGGCAATCATGCTGGCGACGCTGCCCGGCCTCCCGATGCTCGGGCACGGCCAGGTCCAGGGCTTCGGCGAGAAATACGGGATGGAGTTCCGGCGGGCGACGCTCGATGAGCGCCCAGACCCGGAGCTCGTGGCGCGACACGAACGGGAAATCTTCCCGTTGCTCCACCGGCGTGCCTGGTTCGCCGAGGCGCACGACTTCCTGCTCTACGACTTCGTGATCGACGGCGGCGGGGTCGACGAGCACGTGTTCGCCTATTCGAATGGGGCGGGTCCGGAGCGATCCCTGGTCATCTTTCACGACCGGTTCGGCTCGACCAGTGGATCGATCCGCGATTCGGCCGTCTATGCGGTCAAGTCGCCAGACGGCTCCAGGCGGCTCGTCCGACGCTCGCTGGCGGACGGCCTGGGCCTGCCCAACGAACCGGGTGCATACGTCATCTTTCGCGATTCCCGCACGGGATTGGAGTCGCTCCGCTCCTGTCGAGAGCTCTGGGAGCGCGGCCTCCACCTCTCCCTCGACGCCTACTCGGTCCACGTCTTCTGGGAGTTCCGCGAGGTTCGTGACCGAAGCGCCGGCCAGTGGGCGCGCCTGGCGACGCGCCTCGCCGGTGGTGCCGTTCCGTCGCTCGACGTGGCGATGCGCGAGCTCCAGCTCGAACCGGTCCACGCCCCGTTCCGGGCGATCTTCGCCGAGGGCCTGGTCCGGGCGGTCCTCGACGGCGAAGCGACGCCAACGCAGCTCGACGAGCTCGAGCGCCGCTACGCAGCCTTCCTCGCGGCGACCGCCGAGGCGACCGGCCTGCGTGGCGATCCGGCGAGCCTCGCGGCGGTGACACGAGGGCGTATCGAGCGCGTCTTCCGGGGCTCGACGGCACCCGACGACCGAAAGGAGCGGTCGGCCCTCCTTGCCTGGCTCGCCTTCAGCCGAATCGGCGAGCTGGCGCCCGCCGCCGACGTCGTGGCCACGAGCCGGGCCTGGTACGAGGAGCTGCGACTCCCCGGGTCCCTGGCGGCGGGGCTGCGGGAGGCAGGGCTGGACGAGCCTGAAGCCTGGGCCGTCGCCGACCTCGTCCGCACCCTGCTCGCGCTGCCGCGCCCGTCTGGCCTGCGGCGCCCGGCGCGCACGAGCGACGGCCGGCTGCTCGACCAGTGGCTCGCGCGCGACGTCGTCCGGACAGCGATCGGTCTGAATACCTGGCAAGGGGTCGAATACATCGATCGCGACGCCTTCGACGCGATGCTCCGCTGGGCGGTCCGGCTGGACGCGATCGACGCCGGCTCCGCCGCGCCGGCCGGGTCGATTGGCGCCGGAGGGGCAGGCACGACCGGCACGGATCTCGCCACGCGCCTGTCCACGGCGGCTGAGGCCGCGGGCTACCGGGTGGATCGGATGCGAGCCGATCTTGCGAAGCAGGCCGCCGGTTCGCCCAAGGCTCGTGCCGTGAAGCGCCTGCGACGCGGCGCGTAGTCGGGACGAGCAGCCTCGACAGCGGCGCCAGGGCCGGGCGGGCGGGCGCGTTTCCTGCCGTGTGTCCACGAGGTAGGCCGTAGGTCAGATTCGATCGGCAGGACGCGGCGAATTGGCACCGCGAAGGACCGGGTCTGAGCACGATTCCTCGCGGAGCGGGTGGATGGGCGACCGCCCGGGCCCCAATTCCATGACAGAACCGCGCCCAAGGTCCACCTCGTGGACCGATGGCAGGATCGGAGCGGTCGGAGCAGGCCGGGCGGGCCGCTCGCGGAGACGACCCTCAGCGCCGTCGACGGAAGCCCGTCCAGGTGCCGGCATCCCATTCAGATCCGAGGCGCGCCATGATCGACTCCAGGCGTGGACCCTCGAGGTCCGGGTAGAGGCGGCGAAGCAGGAAGCGGGCGCGCTCGAGCTCGGACATCGGTCCAGCGCGATCGGCCGCGGCCCAGACCTGTGCGAATGCCAGCCGATACATCTCGACGTGCAACCGCATCCGCGCAGCCGGCGGCGTCGTTCGGACGAGTTCGTCGATCTGTCGCTGAGCCAGGTCAACCGCCACGTACCGACTCCAACAAGGGGCGCACGCCAAGGATCGCAGCATAACGCTCGAGGTAGTCCCAATCGAGGTCCGGGGCGATCCGGATGACTGATCGACAGTCGCGCAGTTGCAGCTCGGAGCGGCCCCCGTCCGACCACTCGAGCTTCGCCAGGATAAGATCCTCCGCCGAGATCACGGCGGCCCGCCCGAGGCCAGGGTGGTCCACAACTCGACTCCGCGCGAACGCCTGCTTCGCCCAGGCATCGCGACGTCCAATCATGAGATCCACGCGGACGATCTCGGTCCGGTGGACGAGCCCCCCGATCGCGCGACCCCCGAGATCGATGAGGTCGTTGACGAGGTAGACATCGTCGAAGGCCTGACGGATTCGACGCTCGTAGTCAGCGGGGTCGAGATCGAGGACGAGGTCGAGGTCGCGGGTCATGCGTGGTTCCGCGTGAACGGAGAGCGCCCAGGAACCGGTCACGTAATAGCGGACGGCCAGCCGATCCAGCCGGTCGAGGACATCGCGTTCGACGCTCATCCCAGCAGGATCCGCCGCAGCAGGGAGGTCGGCGGGGTCCCGTGGGCGAGCACGGCCTCGAGATGCTGGCGGTAGCGGAAGCCCGGCGTCTCGCCGAAACCGCCGACGACGCGCGGTTCCGGGACCGCGCGCTCCCCGCGTGGGTCGCCGGCCGCGATGGCAGCCCGCCGGCGCACCTCGCGCTCGATCTCCCACATCTCCATCGAGCCTGCGAAGTAGGTCGACAGCTGGGTCGAGGACAGGCGAGCCCGATCGAACTTGGCGCGGGCCTCCGCCTCCTCCTGGAAGCCGCCGTCGACCATCAGCCCGACGGCCTCCTCCTGGGTCATCCCCCGGGTATGAATTCGGGCGTCGACGATCGCGTTGATGACCGCGCGCAGGTAGAACTTCCAGTGGGTGAGCAGGAGCGCCAGGTCGTCCGCCCCGTAGCCGACGTCCATCATCACCTGCGTGACGTAGACGGCCCAGCCCTCGGCGAACAGGCCGCTCGCGAACATCGAGCGAACGATCGACGGGCAGCGGTTGGCGTAGACGCCCTGCAGGTAATGCCCCGGAACCGCCTCGTGGATCGTCAGCAGGCGGAGCATCCGGTTGTTGTCCTCGCGCAGGTTCGACTCGCGCTGCTCCTCGGTCCAGTCGTCGGGCATCGGCGTGATCGAGAAGAACGCCTTCTGGCCCTTGTCGAGCGGCCCGGGGGAGCTCAGCATCGCGCCCCCGAACGCGCGCAGGAAGGCGGGGGTCCAGCGGATCTCGAGCGGCTCATCGGCCAGGCCGATCAGGTCGCGCTCAGCGCAAAATGCCTCGATCCGGGCGTTCTCGGTCCGACAGAATTCGAGGAGCTCATCCGCCTTCGGGTGTTCCGCTGCGACGGCGTCGAGCACGCCGCGCACCAG
>JAUSJS010000067.1 GCA_030647575.1 Candidatus Limnocylindrales bacterium
CAGGAGCCGCGACCGTCACGCCGATCTGGCCGCGGATCTCGCCACCCTTGTTGGCCGGTGTGTGCACGTTGAAGTAGCTCGTCCCGGCCCGAATCGCGTCGACCGCCTGGGCGAACGTCGTGACCGATCCGGAGGGGGTGAGATCGGCGGCCGTGAGCGTCCCGCTCATCGGGCTCGGTCCGAGAACGAACGGCAGGATGATCCCGCCCACGACACCCGCGGCGCCGGTGTGGAAGTGAGCACCGATGGCTGGGCCCGACAGCCCGCTGTAGGTGAGGAGGTAGGTGATCGTGCTGCCGTCGGCGCTGATGACGGCTGTGCCCTGGCCGGTCGCGGTCGTGGCGACCGCCGGGACCTCCTGGGCGCCGGTGAGCGGGCCACCGTACGCCGGCTGGGTCGGATCGACCGCGGACGTCGTGCCCGGCACGGCCAGCAGGGCCAATGCGGCGACGATCAGGGCGAGGCGCTTCCTTCGCATGTGTTGCTCCCTCTCTGTAGCCGGGCTCAAAGCCGATGGGGACGGTGAAGACCGGTAACCAGCGGTACGACGATTCGCGCTCGACCGGTTTCAGAACCCTGGCAGATCCGCCCCGCCGCGCCACGGCGTATGACCTCTCGATGGCTGCTCACAAGATCAGGCGGGACCGGAACCGCCGTTCCGTCCTCGCGGCGACCGCGATCGCCGGGCTCATGCTGCTCACGATCGGATCGGTCAATGCGGCCACCGTGACCGTGGCGGCGGTCAACTTCGAATTCCAGCCGGAGTCCCGCACGGTAATGGCGGGCGACGTCGTTCGCTGGACCTTCGCGGGCGAACCCCACACCGTCACCTCCGGCACCCCGGGCGCGCCCGACGGCGGGTTCGATTCGGGGATCAAAGACCCTGGCGGATCGTTCCAGCTCACGTTCGATAGCGCCGGCACGTTCCGCTACTTCTGCCAGATCCACTCCGAGCAGATGGTCGGCACGATCGTCGTGAGCGCGGCAGCGACTCCGGCGCCGAGCCCCACACCAAACGCCAGCCCGACCCCGAAGCCAACGGCCAAGCCGACCACACGACCGACCGCCACGCCGACGGCCGCTCCCACGGCGGCGACCGAGGCGCCGACGACGTCCCCGAGCCCGGCACCGACAGCCGAGGCGACCAAGTCGCCTTCGGTGGCGACCGCCGCGCCGACGACGTCACCGACGGCATCGCCGGGTGAAGCGGCATCCGGACCAGGGGCCGCCGTCTCCGGATCGCCCGGGCCGAGCGTCGCGCCCGAGGGCGGTGACGCTGCTGCCGCGCTGGATGCGGCCCCGATCCTTGCCGGCGCGATCGTCGTCGGGCTGCTCGTCGCGGGCGGCGTGGCCGCGATGCGCCGCGGGCGGCGTCTCTGAGCTCGGCGGGTCGTTGCCCGAGCGAGGCTCCGCGTTCGAACCGCCAGTCCCGTTCTATTCCCGCGGTGTCTTGATCAACCGGCCCCGCCGCGAGATGGCATGGATGGCCAGCGCCGCCACGCCCATTGCGACAATGGCCCGCTCGGCCGACGGGAGCGGTCGCACCGCGGACAGGAACTGATCGGCGCGCGCCCGGTCGACTACCCGCAGGACCGCATGGCCGCGCTGGGTCAGCCGCAGCGTCCGCTGGCGTCGATCCTCGGGCTCCTCGTGTCGCTCGACGAGGCGGCGATGAACCAGTCCGTCCACCAGCCGGCTCGTGGCCGACGGCGACCGCCCGATCGCCTCGGCCAGCTCCCCGACGGTCAGGGTGCTGCCGTCGGCCAGCACGTAGAGGCCCGCCAGCTGGGTGAAGCCGAGGTGCAACTCCCCGAGCTGACCGGCAAAACCGATGACCAGCTCGCGCCAGAGGGCTCGACCCATCGCCACCCGTTCGCTGATCTGGCGGACATTCGGCAGCCGATTCCCGGCGGCGAGAACCGGTGCGGAGAGGTCCGCCTCGAACCGGCGGGTGATCGAGCGGACCGGCGCGGGTCGGCTGGAGGGACGTGACATGGCGCGTTCAGTGGACACCCCGCAAGCGTACGGACGAGCGCGTACGTATGCAACCGTGCATGCGAGTTCCTCGAACGCCGTCAGTCAGCACCTACCCTCTGCAGCAATGTCGCAGCTTGCCTTCGTCTTCCCTGGCCAGGGATCCCAGTCGGTCGGGATGGGCCGTGCCCTTGCCGAAACGTCGCCTGCCGCCGCGAGCGTCTTCGCCTCGGCTGACCGTGCCCTCGGCAGCTCCATCAGCAGGCTCGCCTGGGAAGGCCCCGTCGAACGGCTCGACCTGACCGAGAACGCCCAGCCCGCGCTCCTGGCCACCTCGATCGCCGTCCTGGCCGCGCTTCGCGAGCGCTGGGCGGCCGGTGGTCTGGAAGCACCCCGACCGGCGTTCGCGGCCGGCCATTCGATGGGCCAGTACTCGGCCCTCGTCGCGGCCGGGGCGCTCTCACTCGAGGACGGGATCCGACTGGTCCGCGAGCGCGGTCGGTTGATGCAGGCCTCGGGCCAGGGGCGCGATGGCGCGATGGCCGCCCTGATCGGGCTCGATGACGCGCGCCTCCCCGAGCTGGTCGCCGGCGCCTCCGTCCATGGCGTCTTCGTCGTCGCGAACCGGAATGCTCCGGGCCAGGTCGTCGTGTCGGGCGAGCGACCGGCGGTCGAGGCCGGCGCCGAGCTGGCTCGGTCGCTCGGTGCCAAGCGGGCGATCGTGCTCCCGGTCTCGGTCGCGGCCCACTCGCCCCTGATGGCCGAGGCGGCCGACGGCATGCGGGCCGCCCTCGCCGGCGTCGGATTCCACGATCCATCGCCGCCGCTCCTCGCCAACGCCGACGCCCGCCCGGTCGCGAGCGCCGAGGCCTGTCGCGTCGAGCTGGTCGAGCACCTGACCACCGGTGTCGACTGGATCCGCATCGTCGAGCGGATGGCCGAGACCGGTGTCAGGACCTTCATCGAGATCGGTCCCGGGCGCGTCCTGACCGGCCTCCTCAAACGCATCGTTCCCGACGCCGAGGTGATACCGGCCGACGACCCGGCCTCGGCCGATCGGCTGCTTGCCCTCGCTACCGTTCCAGCCTGAGGAGAATTCCACGTGCGCAAACCCGACTACGACCGTCGCGTCGTCGTCACCGGTCTCGGTGTGATCAGCCCCGTCGGCAACGACGTCGCGACCGCCTGGTCCAATCTGGTCAACGGCGTGTCTGGCCTGGACACGATCACCCACTTCGACCCGACGCCGTACGAGGCCAGGCTCGCGGGCGAGGTCCACGACTTCCGGGCCGGCGACTGGATGGACGCCAAGGCGGCGCGTCGAAGCGAGTCCAGCCTCCACTTCGGGGTCGCGGCGGCCAAGCAGGCCCTCGCCGACTCCGGCTTCGAGCTCAGTGACGAGAACCGCACCGAGGTCGGCGTGGTCTTCGGCTCGGGCGCGGGCGGCCAGCAGCTGATGATTGACAACTACGTCGCGCTCCACGAGCGCGGCGCGCGGGCCGTCGCGCCGACGTTCATCGCCAACGCGCTGGTCGACAGCTGCTCAGGGATGATCGCCATCGAGACCGGGGCGATCGGCCACAACGTGTGCATGGTTTCGGCCTGCGCCACGGGCACCCACAACGTCGGCGAAGCGGCCGAAGCGATCCGCCGCGGCGACTGCATCGCGGTCATCGCCGGTTCCACCGAGGCTCCGCTGCTGGAGGTCGCCCATGCGGGCTTCTCGAACATGCGCGGGATGGGCATGCCGCGACCGGGCGAAGGCCCGGAGACCGTCTCCCGGCCGTTCGATCTGACCCGGGACGGGTTCGTCCTGGGTGAAGGAGCGGGATCGCTCTTTCTCGAGGATCTGGAAATCGCCAAGGCGCGCGGCGCGCGGATCTACGCCGAGGTGGTCGGCTACGGCTCGGCGGCCGATGGGTGGGACATGATCCAGCCGATCGAGGCCGGCGTCGGTGCGGCCCGGACGATGAAGATGGCGCTCGAGCGCCGCGGCGTGCCGGCCGACGAGGTCGATCTGATCAACCCGCACGGGACCTC
>JAUSJS010000072.1 GCA_030647575.1 Candidatus Limnocylindrales bacterium
AAGGTCAAGGACAAGGCCCGGCGCTATGCGGCGCACCTGCTTGAGGCGTCGCCGGAGGACATCGTGATCGACGGTGCCAACTACTCGGTCAAAGGCTCGCCGGACAAGGTCAAGACGATCCAGGAGATCGCCTTCGCGCTGGACCTGGCGTTCGATGCCCCGGAGGGCATGGAGCCCTATCTCGACGAGACGGCCTACTACGACACCCCGAACTGCACCTGGCCGTTCGGGACCCACATCGCGATCGTCGAGATCGACGAGGAGACGGGCGTCGTGGAGCTCAAGCGTTACGTCGCGGTCGACGACGTCGGCAAGAAGATCAACCCGATGATCGTCGACGGCCAGCTCCACGGCGGGATCGCCCAGGGGGTCGGCCAGGCGCTCTGGGAGGGTGCGATCTACAGCGACGACGGTCAGCTCCTGACCGGCTCGATGCTCGACTACACCCTGCCCCGGGCGTCCTACTTCCCGAATCTCGAGCTGGCCGAGACGGTCACCCCGTCGCCGGTCAACCCGCTCGGGGTCAAGGGCGTCGGCGAGGCAGGCACGATCGCCAGCACTGCGGCCGTTGCCAATGCCGTCATCGATGCACTCAGCCCACTCGGTATTCGCCACCTCGACATGCCGTACACGCCGCAGACCGTGTGGCGAGCGATCCAGAGCTCGAAGGGAGGCCAGGCGTGATCCCCGCGGCGTTCGCCTACCAGCGTCCGGCCAGCCTCGACGAGGCGCTCCGGATCATCGCCTCGGACAGCGGCGCCAAGGTGCTGGCCGGCGGCCAGAGCCTGCTACCGCTGCTCAAGCTCCGGCTCGCTAGCGCGGAAACGCTGATCGACATCGGTCGACTCAAGGAGTTGAAGGGCGTCCAGGCGACCCCTGGGGGGGGTTTCGAGATGGGCGCCCTGACGACGTACGCCGAGGCGCTCGAGACGACGTCGCTGCCGTATGCCCGGGACTGCCTTTCGGGCATCGGCGACGTCCAGGTCCGCAATCGGGGCACGATCGGGGGCGCCATCGCGCACGCCGATCCCGCCTCCGATGCGCCGGCGCTGGCGCTGGCGCTCGACTACTCGGTCGTCCTGCGGTCCCAACGGGGCGAGCGGGTCGTGCCGCTCGACGGTTTCCTCGAGGGCCCGTTCCAGACCGGCATCGCGGACGACGAGATCCTCGTCGCGTTGCGGCGCGGTCCGTTGCCGGCGGGTGCCGGCGGCGCGTACCGGAAGCTGAAGCAGCCGGCGTCCGGCTATTCCATCGTCGGCGTCGCGGCGGTCGTGGCGTCGTCGGGTGGGTCCGTCACGCACGCCCGGGTCGCCTTGACCGGGGTGGGCGAGGTGGCCTATCGGGCCAAGGCCGTGGAAGCCGCGCTGATCGGGTCCGATGGTTCGTCGTCGGCGGTCGCAGCGGCCGCGGCGCATGCCGTGGACGGCGTGACAGTGAACAGCGACATCCATGCGGACCGCGAGTACCGCAGCCAGATGGCCGTGGTCTACACCCGTCGCGCGATCGAGGCCGCGCTCGGTCGGTCTGCCTGATCGATTCCGGCCCGGCGTGCGAGTCGAGCGAGTCACTCCGGGTCGTCGTGCGCCCGCTCGCCTCGCCGGGGCGGTCCTCGCGCGCGACCTGACGATCGCGGGTGCTCGCTGGGCCAAGGGTCGGCGTCTCACCGCTGACGATCTGCTGGCGCTGTCTGCCGCCGATCCGGGCGATCCGGTCAGCGTGCTCGTCCAGGAGTCCGGCGAGCTCCACGAGGACGAAGCGGCGCTTCGCCTGGCCGCCGCGGTCGCGGGTCCCGGCCTGACCGTCCGCGGGCCCGCGCAGAGCCGGGTCGACCTGTTGGCCGACGCCCATGGCGTCGCCAACGTCCGCGTCGCCGAGCTCGAGCGGCTCAACCGGATCGACCCGCTCGAGGTCTTCACCGTCTTCGATGGCCAGACCGTCGAGCCGGGCGACCTCGTCGCCAGCGTCAAGGTGGCGCCCCACCTGGTCGAAGCCGCGACGGTGGACGCCGGCGCGCGCATCGCCGGCTTCGGGAGCCACCCACTTGTCTGGGTCGCGCCGTTCGTGCCGAGTCGGGTCGGCGTGATCGTCAAGGAATCGGTGCGAGCGACGGCACGCGAGCGCTTCGAGACGAGCGTCCGGGCGAAGATCGAGGGCCTCGGCTCGACGATCGTGGCGATCGACTACGTGGAGGACGACGCCGACGCCGTCGAGGCGGCGATGGCCGCGTTCGTCCGCCCGCCGGACCCGGTCGAGCTGATCCTGACCGCTGGCGCAGCAAGCACGGATCCGCTCGACCCGTGCTTCGTGGCCATTGCCGCCCTGGGCGGCCGGGTGGTGCGCCGCGGCGTGCCGGCGCATCCGGGCTCGATGCTCTGGTTGGCGCGGATCGGCCGGACCGCGATTCTCGGCCTGCCGACCTGCGGCGCCTACTCCAAGGCGACCGCCGCGGACCTGCTCCTGCCCCGCCTGCTCTCCGGCGAAGATGCCTCGGAGCGAACCGTGGCGAAGCTCGGCCACGGCGGCATCCTGACCCGCAGCCAGCGCTTCCGCTTCCCGGCCTACGCGCGCGACCTGGATGCGCCCGATGGCTGAACCGGGTGGCGTGTAGATTCCGCAGATGAGCGACCGCGACCTCCGCCCCGCCGGCACCCGTTCCATCGAGGCGATCCAGGACGACTTCCGGAGCCGCGACTACATCACAGATCGGTCGCTGGCCACGGCTGTGTTCCTCGCCCTCGAACTGGGTCGGCCGCTCCTGCTC
>JAUSJS010000077.1 GCA_030647575.1 Candidatus Limnocylindrales bacterium
CCGCCGCCTCGGCTCGGGGCGACGGTCCTCCGCCGCCCGCCGGTACCCCGGACTCGGCCGCCTCGAGCGACGCCGCGATCTCCGCCAGGCGCCCTTCGGCGGCCGCGAGCTCCTCGCAGCACCGCCACTCCCTGAAGACTAGAACACCCGTTCGATATCCTACCAGCGTCCTCGCTTCCATGTCCCCAGCGGGCCAGATGCCACCACGTCCCGGTCAGTGCGCTATCACTGCTCTGGCGGTCACCACACCTAGCGAGGCTCCGCCTCAGACCGACGAGGCGTGTCGCTGGTTGAACCGGCGTAGGCTCCGGCGTGCGGGAAGCCTGGATACGCGGCCACGACCTCGTCGAGGCTCTCGGCCGCGGGATCACCCGCGAGGATGGCCTCCGCATCGAGGACGATCCGGTCGTAGAGCGTCGGCAGCGCGGCCACGAACGCCAAGGCCACCTCGGCGCACCGGTCCGGCGGCGTCACCGGGCCAAGGAGCGACCGGAGGTCGAGCTCGAGCAGCCTCAGGCGGGCGTCATCTCCTCGGGCGTGCTGGCCGGCTCCTCTGCGAGCTGGGGGAACAGGAGCCCGAGGATGACGTCGCTGAACGCCCCTGCGTCGCGCTTCAGCGGCAGCCGCGAACGCTCGGCTCGGTCGGCCGCCAGGCGGGCCGCGAACCCGCCCTCTCCGCGATGCCCGTGCTCGTCCGCCACGCGGTCATGGTCGCAGATACGGGACGACCCTGAGCAGTCAGCTGGTCTCCCCGGTCGAGTAGTTGCCACGGGGGTCCAGTGCTAGTAGGCACCGGCATCGAGTGACCTGACGTCGCCCTGGCGAGCCGGATCCAGCTCGGACGGGCTGCCGAAATAGAGGGTCGCCTCACCGGACGGCGACGATAGCCAGCAGGGCCGCCATCGCGACGCGGAGCCTGTCCCGGCGCGAGAGGGTCGTCACCGGTCCCCGGGCATGGTCAGATGGCGGATCCACCAGGACGGCTCGGGCACCGCGCGCTCGCCGGCGCCGGGCGGCAGAACCCGGACGATCGGGACGGGACGCGGGTGCCGGGCGAACCACACGTATCGCTCGCCGCCGAGGGCGGCGAGCAGGCTCAGGGTGCAGACCAAGCGGCGCATGGCCCGAGTGTACCCGGCGGAGACGGCGATCCGGGTCCTTCGTGGCCACAGCTGGCGCCCCGCGCTCCCATCGCCCCGGCCAGCGCTCCGGCTGCAGCTCCTGGCGTTGTGGCTGAACTTCGCCAACGGTGGGACGGACTGGAATCAACTCGTTGATACCAACGGGAACGGCGTCCCCGACACGGCGCTCTCGACCGTCCTGACCAATGCGGAGAACATTCGGTTGGCAGCCGGATCTACGCGTGGCCAACTGCTGGCGATGGCGTCAATCCTCGAACGAATCAACCGCCCCGACGGATAACTGCCGCCGCGTTCGACGCTCGAGCCGCCACCCCCGCCAGCCTTCGGCGGCTAGGGGTGCCGGCCGTCGTGTTCAGCGTCGGCGCCGCCGACTCGGATGCCCACCAACGGACGTGGCTCGGAGGGTGATCCCGAACCGTTCAGGCGATCGCGCGTTCCCTTGCCGGACCCTTCCTCGATCAGAGCGTGGTACAGACGCTCGTAGGCGGTCACCATGCGATCGACGTCGAAGCGTGCGATCGCGCGTTCGCGGATTCGCGCCCGGTCGAGGTCGGCCACGAGGCTGACCGCCAGCGTCGCCTCCGCGAGGTCGTCGACCAGGAATCCGTCGATGCCATGCTCGACGATCTCCGGCAGAGCGCCGGCACGTCGTGCAATGACGGGGGTCCCGGTCGCCAGCGATTCGATGGCGACGAGCCCAAACGGCTCCGGCCAGGCGCCCAGCATCAGCGTTGCGAGCGCGCCGGCCAGCAGCGGATCCCGTTCGTCCGGGCCGAGCTCTCCGAGGAATCGAACATCGTCGCCGAGGGCCGGACGGATGTACGTGTCGACGTAGGCATGCTCGGCCGGATCGAGCGCCTTGGCCGCGATGCGCAAAGGGATCGACGAGGCCTTGGCGACCTCGATCGCTTCCGCGATCCCCTTCTCCGGGGTCGCCCGGCCCACCACCGCCAGGTATTCGCCAGTCCTGGAACTGAAGGGCATCGCTCGTAACGGCAGGCCATGTGGGATGGTCGCGACCCAGTTCGCGTCGGGATGCCAGCGACGCTGACTCTGGCTGATAGCGACGAGCGGAGCCTTCCCGAACGCACGTACCGCCTCAAAGAGGCCAGGTAGGTCGAGCCGCGCGTGGAACGTGGTGAGCACCGGAACGGGCGACTGGCGAACCAGCGGCAGGCTCATGACGTCAACGTGGGAATGCAAGAGATCGAACCGCTCCGCGTGCTCGAGGGCTTTCATGGCCGCCAGCATCCCGAAGGTCGAGGTATCGCCGGTCGACCGGCCGTGCCACGCTGCCGTTGGAACGACGGCGACGGTCTCGCTTCCGGCCGTCGAGTCGCCAGAGGCGAACAGCGTCACGTGATGACCTCGGGCCACGAGGCCATCCGCGAGTGCGGCCACGATCCGTTCAGTACCGGCGTATCGCTGCGGCGGGATCCGGAGGACCGGCGGCGCGACCAGACCGATGCGCAGCGTTCGACGCGTCTCGCCGTCGTGGTGGACGTCCCTGGGCGCGTCGTCAAGGTTGGGCGTGGCGAAGGGGGATGGACGGTGCATGGACATGGACTTCCTTGGGTACATCACGTACTATAGGACATTCATTGTCATTCTGCCTGCGCTTGGATCAAGGCGTTGCATTGGAGATGCGGTGGACACAGACCAGCGCGTGGTCGATGCCGTCGAGCGGATCATCCTCGGGGGCGTGGCCATCACCGCCCGGGCGCTTGGCGGCGAGATCGAAGACCTGACGTTCCCCCAATGGCGCGTCCTGACGATCATCGGGGAGCAGGAGGCGAGCGTTCACGTCAGCGGCGTCGGCCAGCGAGTGGGGGTCTCGGCGCCGTCGGCCAGCCGCCTCCTGCGCCGGCTCGAGGATCGCGGACTCATCGAGCTCAAGCGCGACGCCGTCGACCGCAGGTTCATGCGCATTCGCTTGACGGCAGCGGGCCAGGCGGCACGCAGCCATGTCATCGAACGTCGACGCGTGCTCATCCGCGACGCCCTCGGCGCCCTCGATGGAGCGCTTCCGGCGGATGTGCCGGGCGCGCTGGGAGCCATCGGCGAGGCGCTGATGCTCCGCGCCTGACGAGATTGGAGACTCGTGACCGGGCCCATTAGCCCTCCCCCGTTGACCGGCCTTGAACCGGACCGACTGCTTGCGTATCTCGGCAACGGTCACCTCGGGTTGCGCGTGGGTCGCGTGCCGCAGCTGGATGGGCTGGCGATCGTCAACGGTTTCTGGGGCACACACCCAAAGGATGCGATCCCGGCGTTTGCATCGGCGCCATATCCGCTGGCGGGTGACATCACAATCGGAGGCATTTCAGCCTCCGGGTCGCCGGACGCGATCCGTTTCGTCAGCCAGGCAAGCGACTTCTCGAATGGCGAGCTGACCAGCCGATTCCACTTCCGCGCCGGCGAGGTGAATGCTGACGCCGAGGTCGTGACCTTCTGCAGCCGGACGGACCCGGCCCTTGTCCTGCAGGAGCTGGTGGTCCGCTGCGATCGGGACGCGGACGTCGTCCTTACCGCCTCGATCGGGACGGCCGGTGTCCCGGGTCGCTGGCTGGACGCCGACGACATCCCTCGCGGTGAGCCGCCGACCGCCGATGCCTGGCTGGCCTGGGAGAGCATGGGCGGCACGACGCGGTGCGGCGTGGTCATCGCCACGGTGCGCGACAACATGGACGCCGATCCGATCGTGGAGGTCCGGAAAGACCAGTGTCTCGTCTCGGTGTCGTATACGGTCCACGCGCGAGCCGGTAAACCGGTGAGGCTCCGATCGATCGTCGGCCTGGTTCCGGACCTTGCGCATCCGCGCCCGCACCGACAGGCGGCGTTGCTCGTGGCCCGTGGACTCAGCCGCGGTTGGGACGCGCTGCGCGAGGCGAACCGCGACGCGTGGGCCGACCTGTGGCAAGGGCGGCCGCTCATCGACGGGCCCGAAGACTGGCAGCGCCGCGCGGATGCGAGCTTCTACTACCTGCATGCGTCGGCGAGTCCGGCGTCGCTGGCCAGCACCGGCGTCTTCGGACTGGCCTACGCGCCCAAATACCACTACTACCGCGGTCACGTCATGTGGGACATCGAGTCCTACGCCTTCCCGCCGCTGGTCCTCACCCATCCCGACGCCGCCCGCGCGATCCTTCGGTTCCGGAGCCGCACGGCGCCGGCGGCGCGGGCGAACGCCGCCCTCCATGGCTACACCGGGCTCCAGTTCCCATGGGAAGCGGACTTCGAACGCGGCGATGAAGCCGTTCCGCGCTGGAGCAAGACCGACAAGGACCACGTGTCGCTCGATGTCGGCCTGGCGTTCGAGCTGTACGCGAACGTCACCGGCGATCGGCTCTTCTCGCAGCTCGAGGCACTCCCCGTCATCGCCGGGGTCGTGGAGTGGCTCATGTCGCGGGTCGAGGCGACCGAGCGCGGTCTCGAGATCCGGCGCGTTCGAGGGCCCGCCGAGGCATTCGAGCCCGTGGACAACAACGCATTCGTCAACCTCGCGGCCGTCACGTTCCTGCGCCAGGCGGCCGAACTCGTGCGAGGGCTCGGTGACGATCCTCCGGAGGAATGGGAGGCGGCCGCGGACGCCATCGTCATCCCTCGGGACCGCCGGACCGGAGCCATCGTCAACCACGACGGATACCGCCTCGACGAACCCCTGGGCGAAACGCCGGAGGCCGCGGCGGCCATCTTTCCGATGGGCTACCGAGACCGCCCTGAGGTGGAGGCAGCGACGCTGCGGTTTGCCCTCAAACACCAGGTGCCGCGGTACGTGGGTACGCCGATGCTCTCCGCGGTCCTTGGCGTCCATGCGGCGTGGATTGGCCGCCGGAAGCTCGCCGCGGACCTGTTCGAGCGCGGGTACGCGGCCTTCTTCGACGACCCATTCGATGCCCCGGATGAATATGAGGCGGCGGACGGCAGGTTCCCGCAGGCCAGCCCGATGATGGCGAACCTGGGCGCCTTCCTGAGCAGCCTGCTCTACGGGCTACCCGGCATCCGTCCCAACGCAGGCGATCCGCAGACCTGGGCGGAGCGACGAGTCATCTTGCCAGCAGGCTGGAAATCCATCGAAGTCGAGCGACTGTGGGTACGCGGCCGCCCGACGCGCATGATCGCCACACACGGCGCCGCTCACGCCACGCTCGAGCTCGGCGAGCGCGACTGGATGCACGCTCGACGCCGACGAACCCAGGTCCGGCCGGTACGCGACGCGGGACGCGGAGCCGCGACGGCGAGCGAAGAGCGGACGGCCTCCGCCGGGCGCGCGAAGGGCGCGGCTTCTGGCTGACCTCAGGGCGCGGGACAGAGAGATCATCGCGAGCCGCGCCGCCATGGACGCGAGGAGGCCGCGACCATCACTGGACAGCCGATGCCCGAGCATCCACGCTTCTGAGAAGGATCTGGCTCGGCGGCGCCACCGTGCCACGGACGACCAAAGGTGCCTGAAGCAGCTGGCGGACCGGCTCCCGATCTTCGCCTGATCGCTGTCGCGCGATTCCATCGATGACGATCGCCGCAGCCGCGCCACCAACCTCGCGCATCGGTTGCTGGATCGTGGTCAGCGGCGGGTCGACGTAGCGCGCAACCGGGGTTGTCGTAGCCGATCACGGACACGTCGTCCGGGACGCGAAGGCCGCTCGCCCGCAGCCCGCTGATCGCTCCCAGAGCGAGGAGGTCGCTCTGCGCGAAGATGGCGGTGAAGCTCGACCCTCGCTCGACGAGGTGTCGGGCGGCAACCTCTCCGGTCGAGAGCCCCCAAGCTTCGCCTATCTCGGTCAATTCTGGCGCTGCCGGAATGGCCGCATCGTGGAGCGCACGCCTGTAGCCCTCCAGACGCGCGGCCGCCGAGGCCCACGTGAGCGGGCCTGTGATCGTGGCAATACCTGAGCCTCGGACCCTGCAGCTCGCCGACCCCGACGGCCCACCGACCTCCCGCTCGACCTCGGCGTACCTAACGGCTCAGCACGAACTCCTCGACACCGTCTTCGGGCGACACATCCAGTGTGGCCTCGTCGAGCGCCTCCGACACTTGCGGGGCAACGAACGCGGTGACGCCCTCCTGCTCGGTGACCTGGTCGCCGGGCTGAGCTTCGGGCACGAAGGCGATCGCCACCTGGGCGGGGCCCTCGGCAAAGAAGCGCACGCCATATGAGTCCGGGGCGCCGACCGACTGGCGGCTCTCGCTGAGGAGTTCAGCGGCCTTCTGGGTGATCGTTAGCATGGGAAGACACCTCCATTGCGGGCGGGCGGAGTGCCCACCCTGCTCCTGTCGGTGCGGGATGTCAAACGCCCGGCGGATGGCCGAAACATGCCTCCCGCCTCGAAGCAGGGGAGGGGTACAGCCGGCTATCGGGTGGATCCGTGCTAGGGTGTCGGTGCATCCCCAAGGAGGACGCTAATGAAGTCATTGCTCGCCTTGCTCATCCTCGCGCCGCAAGGTGTCGGGGAATCCCCAAGGAGGACGCTCCATGAAGTCATTGCTCGCCTTGCTCATCCTCGCGGCCGCTCTGTTCGTCGGCGCGTGCGAGACGAACCCCGTCGGGAGCGCCGAGCCGACGCTGAACCCGGTGACCAGTCCTGAGCTGAGTCCTGAAGTCAGCCCGGCGGCCAGCCCGTCCGCCTGATCGATTCGCAACCGCACGAACGAGACGCTCCCGTCAGGGGGCGTCTCGTTTCTTCGTGCCCTCCCCAACCAGTTCGCGGGCCCTAGACCTCTCCCTCGCCGGGTTCGTCGTCGAGCGCGGGAAGGGTGACGACCACGGTCGTGCCACGGTCGTGACCCGCGGACTCGACCGCGATCGTGCCGCCATGCGCACTGACGATCCCGCGGCAGGCGTAGAGGCCTAGGAGTGTGTGTCCGCAATGGGGAGTCTGAAAAGCGACCCCCACAGGCAGGCCGCACGTGGCACGATTCCGGCGGTTATGCCCCACATCGGGCTCGAAATGGCGCCAGAATAGGGTAGCGTCATCGGAGAGGCATTACTGACACAGGCTCCTAGCTAGTGTGCTGAGTTGCTAATTCGTGCGCAATATCTGGCGAGGGATGCCAGGATCTGGTCTGCGGTCTTCACCCACACGTAGGGGCGGGGGTTTTCGTTCCAGGTGGCGACCCAGTCGCGGATGTCGCGCTCGAGGCCTTGCACGCTCGTGTGCGCCCCGCGCTTGATCTTCTTGGTGGTCAACTCGGCGAACCAGCGTTCGACCAGGTTGAGCCAGGACCCGGAGGTGGGCGTGAAGTGCACGTGGAACCGGGGGTGGCGCACCAGCCAGCGGTGGATGTCCGGGGTCTTGTGGGTGGACTTGTACGTGGCCATTGACACGAGGTTCGGGAGTAAGATCCGTCCAGCACCAATGAGTTCGCCTGATTCTTTTGCGATCTCGCTAGTGCGCAAGACTCTCCCAGGAGCGTTCGCCTGACACTCCCCGATTCAGACGGCCCGGGGCGTCGATCTGAGCACAGAGATTGGCTCGCGGGCCTGATTCGGATCGTCTGGCTCTGGATCAGGCGAAGCGGCCTCCCACTCGGCTTGTCAGACGCTTGCGAGCGCCGGATTCTCTGATGGCCGCCCGGGCCGCTCCGATGGTCTCTGCGCGACCAGTGACATGAGGCTGCCGGCCGATGACGAGCGCCCACATCACGCCGCTGGATGCGGCCAGCCCGGGACCGCGGCCACTGGTGGGACGTAGCTTGCGACGAATGGCGACCGGAGGCGGCGGTGGCGACGACTGACCAGGACACGATCGAATGGCTGCTGGCGCGTCACGGACGCACGTTCGCCGAGGAGTTGGGCATCGACGTCGAGGCGAACACGCCGGCCCCGCTATTCCGGCTGCTGGTGATGTCGCTGCTCCTCTCGGCGCGGATCAGCCACGAGATCGGGATGCGCACCGCGCGAGCCATGTTCGACGGAGGCTGGACGACCGCCGAGAAGCTCGCACGCTCCACGTGGGAGGAGCGTGTCAAGGTCATCAACGCCGCAGGCTACGCCCGGTACGACGAACGGACCTCCCGGATGCTCGGTGACGACGCCCACCTCCTGCTCGACCGCTACGGCGGAGACCTCCGGAGGCTTCGGGATTCTGCCGAGAAGGATCCGGCCCGCGAGCGGAGCCTGCTCAAGGAGATCAAGGGGATCGGCGATGTCGGCTGCGACATCTTCTTCCGCGAGGTGCAGCTCGCGTGGAACGAGCTGTATCCATTCGCCGATGAGCGAGCCCTGCATGGGGCACATCGGTTGGGCCTGCCTGCGACGCCGGAGGCGCTGGCCGAAACGGTGCCGCGCCGTACCTTCCCTCGGCTCGTATCGGCCCTTGTTCGGGCGGAGCTGACCGGGGAAACCCGGACGTCGTAGCCCGTCAACGGGTGGTCTGGACCTTGAACACCCCGGCCGCTGTCACGAACCACCTCACGTCGTCGCATACTGACGAGGTGAGAGCCTTGATCGGGACCCACGGCTCCACGGAAGCCGGCGTCGCGGACCTCATCATGATCGGCTCACACGGCCGGACCGGGTTGATGCGCCCGCTGCCCGGGAGTGTCGCCCGCAACGCCCTGACTCATGCGCCGTCGTCCGTGCTCGTGGCGCGTGGCGCGAGATCCCGGGATCCTGGGATCCTGGGATGTGAAGCGTGGGGACGCGCGACGGATCAAGGAGGTGACCATGCTGTCTTCCTCGACCATCAAACGACTGGCAGATGATGGCCCGGGCCTCCGGGTCTCCCTCTATCTGCCGACGCATCGGGCTGGGTCTGAGACGGCCCAGGATCCCATCCGGCTGAAGAACCTGCTCACCCGCGCGGCCGCCGAGCTCGAGGAGGTGGGAGCGCGGTCAACCGAGATCGACGCCATGCTCAAGCCCGCTCGCGCGCTCCTGGACGATGTCGAGTTCTGGGCGCATCAAGCAGACGGGCTGGCGGTCTTGTTGGCTGGCGGCGACCTCGAGGCGCTCCGCCTGCCGTTGACCGTCGATGAGCTCGCCGTCGTAGCGGACCGCTTTCACCTGAAGCCGCTGCTCCCGCTTCTGAGCGGCGATGGTCGGTTCCACGTGCTGGCCCTCAGCCAGAACCAGGTCCGGCTCTTCGAAGGCAGCCGGGAGGCCATACGCGAAGTTGACTTGCGTGACATCCCCCAGAGCCTGCGCGATGTCGTCGGCTACGACTGGGACGAGTCGTCTCTCCAGTTCCACACCGGCACTTCGCGCGGCATGGGCGGGCGGCCCGCGGCGATGTTCCATGGGGATGGCTCGCCTAAGGATGAAGCAAAGCCGGAGATCGCCGCGTTCCTGCGCGTGGTCGACGACGGCATCACCCACCTTCTCGGTCCGGTCGACGTGCCGGTCGTCCTCGCGGCCGTCGAATACGTGGCGTCGATCTACCGCCAGATCACGAAGCTGCCTCGTGTCATGGCCGAGGTGGTCGAGGGCAGTCCGGATCGCGTCCCGCTCACTGAGTTGCACGCTCGCGCATGGGGGATCGTGGCCCCGGGCTTCTCGGCCGAGCGCGACGCTGCCGCCGAGCGGTTCCGGTCGCTGACATCGACGGACCTGGCCACCACCGATCTGGCATCGACGGTCGCCCGGGCGATGGAGGGCCGGATCGACACGCTCTTCATAGCTGTCGGCGTCCGCGCGTGGGGCAGGCCGCGCACGGCGCACCGTGACCTCGAGATCCACCCCGAACGACAGCCTGGGGATCGAGACCTATTCGACGTGGCGGCGGTCCACGCGCTCCTGACCGACGCGCGCGTCTACGCGGTCAGCCCGGAACTGATGCCCGTCGCGGACGAGGCGATCGCCGCCATCCTCCGGTATTGACCCATGCCATCCCCTTCCCCGGATCGGAGCCACCCTCCTTGGCCAGGCCGTACGTCTCGCAGATCGTCGAGTCGAGATCGATCGTGAGCGGACCGGCGCCGGGACCGGCGCCCGCCGCCCAGGCCGTGGGTCAGGAGCAGCCGGCTGACCGCGCCGAGCTGGCGGACGTGGCCCCAGCGGAAGCTGCGCAGGAACGTCCCGAGGGTCGACGCCGCCTTGACCGCGTGACCGAGGACCCTGGCCGTCCCGCCGGCCCGCAGGGCGTCCGCATCGTCGATCGTGTCGCCCCCGGCGAGGACCGAGGCGACGAGCGTGAGGACCTTGTCGACGGCGTTCGCCCGGCCCGGCGCATCGCCCAGGTCGACGTGCTCGTCCACCAGCTCACGAAGACCGAGCCGGTGGGCCAGGGTGGCCGGCAGGAGGAGCCCCGCGTCGGCCACCAGGCGGTCGTCGTCGGAAGGCCACGTCGAGCCGGTCGAGGCTGTGCGATGATCGCATCAATCAGGTGTGCGTCAGGCTCAGCGGGCCTTCCGGTCGTGACCGTCGCCCGGGCGCTCCGGCGATTGCCCGGGGTCCATGCCGAACTTGCGCGCGATCGGCTCGTCGAGCTGCGCCGACTGCAGGCTCGGAGCCGCGTTCTCGCCGGGCGGATCGAGCGCCTGGTGGCCGGCCACCCGCTCCTCGAGCTGCCCGGTGTCGGCCACCTGACGGCCGCGGCGCTCGTGGCAAGGGCCGGGGATCCCGGCCGGTTCCGCTCGCCGGACGCGTTCGCGATGCTGGCCGGCGTGGCACCCATCCCGGCGAGCTCGGGACAGACCCAGCGGATGCGCCTCAACCGGGGCGGCGACCGTCAGCTCAATCGGGCGCTCCACGTCATCGCCATGGTCCAGGCCCGGCGCTATCCCCCGGCCAAGGCGTACATCGCTCGCAAGATGGCCGAGGGCAAGAGCCACAAGGACGCCATCCGCTGCCTCAAGCGCCAGCTCGTGCGGACCGTTTTCGAGCTCCTGGTCGAAGGCTCGCAACAGGTCAGGGCAGCGGCTTGACAGATAGGAGCAGGTCAGGGCAGCGGCTTGACAGATAGGAGCAGGTCAGGGCAGCGGCTTGACAGATAGGAGCTTGCTCCTCCGTCGGGCTGATGGGCTGGTTCGCAACGCCATCTTCCCAGTTCAGAAGGGCACCTGATTCGTCGTTTCCGCGCCCCTCAGGCTCGGGGCACCGGTGGATCCGGGCTTAGAAGGCGGCTGCTCAGTCCACTGAGCTACGGGGACCACGCGCGAGTCTAGCGCGACCGGGGCGCGCGACGGCGGGCCACGGATCGTCGATTCCTCCCTGCTACACTGCGTGGCCCATCGTCCCGGCCGGGATCCGGGCGAGGGATCAGGGAGGACCGAGACCGCCCATGTCGGCTCGTCGTGCAGGCGCGACCGCCGCAGAGCAGCTCGCCCTGGAGCTGCCGCTCGAGCTGCCGGCCATCACCCTGGCGCCCGAGTGGAAGGACCAGCAACGGCTGTGGGGCCATCCGTTCCACCCGATGTGCTCGTACCTGGCGAGCTTCCCCGCGGCACTGACCCACGCCTTCATCGCCCGCTACTCGCGGCCGGGCGACGTCGTCCTGGATCCGTTCTCCGGCCGCGGCACGACACCGCTCCAGGCCTGCGCGGAGGGCCGGATCGGCGTCGGCAACGACCTCAACCCATTCGCCCATCTCCTCACCGCGGCGAAAGTGGAGCCGCCGACGCGGGCCCAGGCGGCCACCCGGCTCGCCCAGCTTCGCCTCGCCTGGAACGCCGGTTCCGCCGGCTGGCTCGAGCTCGGGGCGCGCGTCTTCGCACACCCGACCGCCGGCGACGCCGTGGTGCCACGAGCTGGCTCAACCGCCTCGCCCGCCGACGGCATCGAGGCCGTTCCAGCCGAAGTTGCGCTCGCCTTCCATCCGAGAACGCTCGGACAGCTGTTGTTCGTTCGGACCACCCTCCGACTCGACGACCGGACGGACCGCTTCCTTGCGGCGGCGCTGACCGGGATCCTCCACGGCAAGAGCGCCAGCTATCTCTCGGAACTGATGCCGAACACGTTCTCGATGGCGCCTCGCTACGTGCGCAACTTCGCCGCTCGAACCGCGTTTGCCTCCCCCGAGCGCGATGTCTTCGAAGGGTTGTCGAAGAAGCTCGATCGACTCTTTCGCCAGCCGCCACCGCGGACACAGGGGCTCGCCCTGCTGGGTGACGCTCGCGACGTCGCGGGCCGGGCGCGCGCCGCGCTTCGGGCGTCGGGCCGGCCCGACCGGGCTCGGCTGGTGGTGACCTCGCCGCCCTACCTGCGAGTCGTCAAGTACGGCTACTACAACTGGCTGCGGACCTGGTTCCTCGGCTTCGACGCCCGTGCCATCGATGCGGCGCTCGATGATGCCCACCACCGGAAGCCGTACCTCGCGTTCGTGCGCGAAGCGCTCGCCGGATTGCGACCGGCCCTCACCGACGATGCCGTCGTGGTCCTCGTCATCGGTGACGTCCTGACCGACCGCGGCCGGCAGATCCGGGGCGGCGTCGGTCTCGCCGAGCGGGCCTGGGAGATGGCAGCCGAGCCCGAAGGCTACAGGCTCGCCGGCGTGGCGCTCGATGACGTGGCGGCCGGCCGCAAGATGACCAAGCTGTGGGGCGACGAGGCCGGCCGGGCCACCAAGACGGATCGGATCCTGGTCCTGGGCGCTACCGAATCGGGCCGCCGGCGCGCCCTGGCCGGCGCGGGACTCGATATCGACTGGTCCTGGCCGCCGAGGGCGCTGCGCTCGCTCTAGAATGCCGCCATGCAGCAGATGTACCACCCGTCGGACCTGGCCACGATGGATCCGCTGGTGCTGATGAAGAACCTCGACCACGTCCGGATGACCAGCCGCCGCCTGTCGTACATCCTCCAGCAGCAAGTCCACCTCTACACGCCCGAGGCCAACCAGATGCGCGAGCAGATCGACCGCTACGTCGAGGCCGAGCGCCAGATCGAAACAGAGATGTCGAGGCGCCGCATTCGGGCTTGAGGGCGACTGCTGCTACCCGGCGCCGTCCGGGACACGGCCACTGGGCCCTGCCTACAGCCCACAGCCCACGGCCGCGCGGCCCAAGGCCCCATACGGCATACCAGCCATCCGCGGACTCTTATGGGCGATCCCGGAGTCGATCTATCGCGACCGGCCGGGTCAGATGGCGTACCAGTCTCCCGGGCACGGATTACGCTATCTGCATCCCGCGTCGGCGGCCGCGTTGACGCGCGACTGGCCATAGCAGTCCGCCCATGACTGTTCCGCCAGAATCGGGATCGGCGACTCGACCGCCCCGCGGTCCTCACAGGCTGAGAATCGAACGACCCCCGCCGGTTCCGGCGAGGGTCGTTGGCGTCCGTCGATACCGACAGGAAGAGATCGGTGCGGGTCAGGGGCGCGAGTGGGCGAGCGCGAGACGGATCG
Organism: Candidatus Limnocylindrales bacterium; assembly: GCA_030647575.1. Taxonomy (GTDB): domain Bacteria; phylum Chloroflexota; class Limnocylindria; order Limnocylindrales; family CSP1-4; genus SPCO01. Next base: position 13,425 of record JAUSJS010000077.1, read on the forward strand.
GAACGTCGAAGGAGCGCTCGTCCGAGGCAGTCGCGGCGGAGCGCGCGGGCGTCGGCGTCGGCGCGGCCGAGGCGGGGGTGGATGCGGCGGTCGAAGCCGGGGAAGAGCCGGGGCGATCGGCGCTGAGCGGTGCATCGGGCGGTGCAGCGGCAGGCCCGGTGATGACCAAGCTCACGGGCCGTCGGAGCGCCGCCTCTTCGGCAACCACCCGCGAGGCCAGGCCCGCGAGCGCCGGCATGTCGAACAGGCTGAATCCGACGCCGATCCCCCCGAGGTCGTCGGCGCTGAGGCCACGGAACAGCCCCCGCCCGGCCACCGCGCACATCTCGTCGTACAGCTCAGGCCAGCCAACTCGTCGGCGGTGGTAGCAGAACCGCACGAACTCGACAGCATCGGGATGGGTGGTGCCCGTGGCAGCGGTGCGTGGAACCATCGATGGCGTGCCCTCCCTTCAAATCCAGGCGCGGTCGGAAGCAACCGATCGTCGGCCGGTGGCAATACGAAGCCCGCCGGCTGCTCGGGCGAGACATGCCCGATGACCGGATCCAGGTCTTCTGATCTACCGGCCGATCCTCCCTCGGGTCTCGGTCAGCCGGTAAGGGCCCATGGTATGCCGATGGCGCCGGACCCGGAAGGGGGCTTGTCCACGACTTCGTCCACCAAGTTATCCACATGAACGGACGTTCAGCGAACGCCCGTGCTGTACGAGCGTGAACGGCTCGGCAGTGGTTCAGGAGGCGCGGCGCGACAACCCGAGACCGGGCTTGTCGGACAGCCGCCAGCGATATTCGGCGTCGAGCTCGAGACCCGCGAAGGGGTCGTCGGCGAGCAGAAGGCAGCCATCCAGATCAACCCATTCGGCCA
>JAUSJS010000084.1 GCA_030647575.1 Candidatus Limnocylindrales bacterium
GTGGTCACCCTCTCGGTCAGCGGGGCTGAGCTGAAGACGATGCTTGAGAACGGCGTGTCGAGGATGCCGGCCGTCGATGGCAGGTTCCCGCAGATCTCGGGGCTGTGCTTCACGTACGACATCGCGGCGGCGGCCGGCAGCCGCGTCACCGGTGCCGTACTGACCGACTCAGCCGGCAACTGCACGGCGACAACCGTCGACCTGACGGCCGCCTCGACCTACAAGATCGCCGAGAACGACTTCATGGCAGCCGGCGGCGATGGCTACCCCGCCTTCGGCACGGCTCGCATCACCACCCAGGACATCATGGACCAAGTCGCCGCGGACTACGTCACGGCGAACAGCCCGGTGAGCCCGTTCGTCAAGGCCTACCCGAATGGGCGGATCAACTGCGCCGATACGAATGGGGCGACGGCGCCCAATTGCCCGGCACTGGTGCCATCGCCGTAGGCACGGCGGCCAAACAGATTCGACGGGGCGGCATCCGCCGCCCCGTCGCTCTTGTTCGGGACCTGCCAAGGCGGCTGGTGATCGGCGTCCTGGCCGCCGCGTTGACGTTGGCCGCGACGTCCCCGGTCAGCGCTCACGGTGGTGTGGCGACGCTTCAGCTCGGTTCCGAACGGATCAACCCGGGCGGCACCCTCGAAGTGGTCGGGGACATGACGACCGATGGCTCGATCGCGCTGATCCTCATCGCCGATGCGGATGGAGCCGCCCGGCCGATGGCAACGCTGGCCGCCGGTGACGACGGCCACTTTCAGGCATTCGTGGTCATTCCAGGCGACGTGCCGGAAGGTTCCTACACCGTCAGCGCTGGAAACGGCGTCGACCTGACACGCGCGCCCATTGTCATCGCCGGCGTACGGGTCCCCGAGGGCGAGCAAGGGCAGCTCCCGGGACAGGATGAAGCCTTGGCCGGCGCGCTGCCGTCGGGGGTGGCCCAGGCAACGCGCCCAGAGTTGCCCTAGCATCGGCCCGTGACCCCCGAGCTGGAATCCGCCCTCGCCAAGCTGCCCGACAAGCCGGGCGTCTACCTGATGAAGGACGAGCGCGGCGACGTCGTCTACGTCGGCAAGGCCCAGAGCCTGCGCAACCGCGTCCGCTCGTACTGGCAGAAGGCCACCACGGTCGGCGAGATCCATCGGATCCGCAGCGTCATCGACCGGGTCGTGGACGTGGAGGTCACCCAGACCGACTCCGTCTCCGAGGCGCTCCTCCTCGAGGCGAACCTGATCAAGCGCTACCGGCCGCGCTTCAACGTGAGGCTCAAGGACGACAAGAGCTACCCGTACATCAAGGTCACCGTGGCCGACGACTTCCCACGGGTCGAGCGAACCCGCAAATTGGTCAACGACGGCAGCCGCTACTTCGGGCCGTATGCGTCGGCGTCGAGCGTCGACGAGTCGATGAACCTCGTCCGCCGGCTCTTCCCGTTCCGGACCTGCACGATCGAGATCAAGGACGGCGAACGGGCCCTCCAACGGCCGTGCCTCCTCTACCACATCAAGCGCTGCCAGGGCCCCTGCATCCAGGCGATCTCCAGGGACGCCTACCGCGCCGACATCGAGCAGGTCGAGCTCTTCCTGGAGGGTCGCCAGGAGACGCTGGTCAAGGCGCTCCAACGCGACATGTCGGCCGCCGCCGAACGGACCGACTATGAGCGAGCGGCGACCCTGCGCGACAAGATCCGGGCGATCGAGCGGACGATGGAGAGCCAGAAGATGGCGGCGTTCGCTCGGACCGAGCTCGATTTGGTCGGTCTCGCCCGGCAGGACAACCAGGCGGCCATCCAGCTCTTCGTCATTCGCGACGGGAAGCTGATCGGCCGCGACGTCTTCCTGCTCGACGCGGTACGCGAAGCGCCCGACGACGAGGTCCTGACCAGCTTCCTCGAGCAGTACTACGCGCGGGCCGGCTCGATCCCGCGCGAGGTCTACGTGCCGTCGTCGACGCTCGAGAGCGCAGATCTGGAAGCGTTCCTGGCGGAGCGGCGTGGCGGGCCGGTCCACCTCCGGGTGCCGCAGCGTGGCGAGAAGCGCGAGCTGCTCGCCCTGGCTACCCGGAACGCGGGTGAGACCCTGGCCCGTGAACAGGCGCGCTGGCTGGCCGACCACGGCAAGACCCTGGCGGCGCTCGAGGAGCTGGCCGATGCGCTCGGGCTGGCCGGCCCGCCGCTTCGGATCGAGTGCTACGACATCAGTAACTTCCAGGGCAGCGAATCGGTCGGCAGCATGGTCGTCTTCGAGGACGGCAAGCCACGCTCCGGCGAGTACCGGCGGTTCCGGATCAAGACGGTGACGGGTCCGAACGACTACGCCAGCCACCAGGAGGTGCTGCACCGCCGCTTCCGCTCGGTTCGAACCGGGGAGGAGGGGAGCGAGGAGGCACGCCGCTGGGCGATGCCGGACCTGGTCATCGTCGACGGCGGCAAGGGGCAGGTCAGCGCGGCCAAGGAGACGCTCGATTCGCTCGGGCTGCACGATCTGTCGCTGGCGGGCCTGGCCAAGGAGCGCGAGGAGCTGTTCCTGCCCGACCGGCTCGAACCCATCGTCCTGCCGCCGACCTCGCCCGCGCTCTACCTCGTCCAGCGGCTGCGCGACGAGGCGCACCGCTTCGCGATCACCTACCACCGCGGGTTGCGTGCCAGGCGAGCCGTCCGCTCGGCGTTCGACGACCTTCCTGGCGTCGGACCGAAGCGCAGGCGCGAGCTGCTCAAGGTCTTCGGCTCGATCAAGCGCGTCCGCGATGCGCCGGTCGAGCAGATCGCCGCCGTGCCCGGCATCGGGCCGGCACTCGCGGCCCGGGTCAAGGCGACGCTGGAGGCCTGAGCCCGGCAGCTCCGCCGACCCTCCCGGCGCGGCCGGGGGTCGTTCCGTGTAACATCCGGCCTCGATGCGTAAAGCCGGCCCGATCCTCATCCTGCTCATCGGCGTGCTCGCCCTGCTCGTGAACTTCTTCCCGGGTTTGGCCGTGCCCGACTCCCAGAGCGCCGACGGCAGCTGGCGGACGATCGTCACCAAGCTTGGTCTGGACCTCGAAGGCGGCCTGCGGGTCGAGTACCAGGCGCTCCCGGTCGAAGGCAAGTCGCCAGGTGCCGGCGACATGGCGATCATCAAGGACATCGTCGAGCGTCGGGTCAACCAGACCGGCGTCTCTGAGCCGGTCGTCGTGACCCAGGGCAGCGATCGGGTCGTCGTCGAGCTGCCGGGCGTCACCGATCCCGAGTCCGTCCGACGCCTCGTCGGCCAGACCGGCCGGCTCGATTTCGTGCCGCTCGGGCAGACCACAGCGCAGGAAGGCCAGCCTCTCGACCTGACCGCGAATCCGCCACTGTTCAGCGGCGAGCAGGTCCAGTCGGCGACCGTGGGAACAGATCAGAATGGCCGCCCGGCCGTCGATTTCGTGCTCAAGGGCGAGGGCGCGAAGCTGTTCGGTGACTACACCGCGCAACATATCGGCGACTACTTCGCGATCACCCTCGACAGCACGGTCATCTCGGCGCCGGTCATCCAGAGCTCGATCCCCAACGGGCAGGTTCAGATCACCGGCGGCGGGTTGCGCGGCTTCGGGAGCAAGGAGGCGCAGAACCTGGTCACGGTCCTGAAGTTCGGCTCGTTGCCGTTCCCCATCCAGGAGCTGTCCAGCGAGTCGATCAGCGCGACGCTGGGCAGTCAGTTCCTCGCCCAGAGCCTGCTGGCGGGTCTCATCGGGATCGGCCTGGTCATCACCTTCATGTTCGTCTACTACCGGCTGACCGGGCTCGTGGCGAGCTTCGCACTCGTCTACTACACGCTCGTGATGTACGCGATCTTCCGGCTCATCCCGGTGACCCTCACCCTCGCCGGTGTCGCGGGCTTCGTGCTCTCGGTGGGCATGGCGGTGGACGCCAACATCCTGATCTTCGAGCGGATGAAGGAGGAGCTGCGGCTCGGCAAGTCGCTGCCGGCGGCGGTGGAGGCCGGTTTCAACCGGGCCTGGAACTCGATCCTCGACTCCAATGTGTCCAGCCTGATCACCGCGACCATCCTGTACATGTTCGGTTCGTCGGTCATCCGCGGGTTCGCCCTCGTCCTGATCCTCGGCGTGTTGACCTCGATGTTCAGCGCCATCGTCGTGACCCGCTCGATCCTGCGGGTCGTGGTCCGTCAGGCCTGGGCTCGCAGGGCGTCGCGCTACGGCCTGCGTGACGACGAGTTCGCCGCGCTCGGCGCGGTTCGGCCGGCAACCCGGCGCGAGGCGCGCGCGCGTGTTTGACGTCATCGGCAAGCGCCGCTGGTTCTACATCTTCTCGCTCGTCATTACCATCCCGGGGCTCTTCTTCATCCTCCTGACCCCGACCACCGACGCCGGCCTGCAGTTCACGATCGACTACACCGGCGGAACTCGCTGGGAGATCCGGTTCGAGGATTCCGCGGTCACGCCGGAGCAGGTCAAGGCGGTCTTCGCGCAGCAGGGTCTCGAGGCGACGGCGCTCACGACCGGCTCCGGGTTCATCGAGATCAAGACCGAGCAGATCGTCGGGCTCCAGGTGAATACGCCGGAGGCGACACCGGTGGCGACCCTCCCGACCGGCAGTGGCTCCGCAGCTCCCTCGGGTTCGGCGGCGCCGTCGGGCTCGGCCGCAGCTTCGCCCTCGGCCTCCGCTTCGCCCTCGGCCTCCGCGTCGCCCTCCGCTTCGCCGTCGGCCGCTCCCGGCAACACCCAGATCCCGACCGAAGGCAAGCTCGGCGAAGTGGCGACCGCGCTCCAGGCCCAGCTCGGACCCATCGCCGAACAGCGCAGCCTGACCACGATTGGCGCCGTCGTCAGCTCCGACCTGATCAGCCAGGCGATCATCCTGATCATCGTCGGCTCGGTCGGGATCCTGCTCTGGATCACCTATCGCTTCCGCGACGTCAAGTTCGGGGTCACGGCGCTCATCGCGCTGCTCCACGACGTCATCGTGGTCGTCGGCACGTTCGCCATCCTCGGCACGTTCTTCAATGTCGAGATCGACGCCCTGTTCGTGACCGCGATGCTGACCGTGATCGGCTTCAGCGTGCACGACACGATCGTCGTCTTCGACAGGGTCCGCGAGAACAAGGCGCGGCACGCCGGCGAGCCAATCGACGCGATCGTCAACCACTCGATCCTGCAGACCTTTGCGCGCTCGATCATGACCAGCCTGACGGTCGTCCTGACGCTGCTGGCACTCTTCCTGTTCGGTGGCGCCGCGATCAGCGACTTCATCCTGGCGCTGCTGGTCGGGATCGTGTCCGGGACCTATTCGTCGATCTTCGTCGCGAGCCCACTGCTCGTGGACTGGCAGCTCTGGGACGATCGGCGACATGGTCGCCTCGTTACCACGCGCGCCCCACGGGTTCGGCGCCCGGCATCCTGAGATCCGCCACGACGTCGCTCCGTAAGCCGTGGTGAAGCGGCCCGTGGCATCCTGAGCGGCATGGTCGAGGCCCGCTTCCACTGGATCTTTCCTGACGCCGTCGCGCTCTCCTCCGAACTGTCGGTTGCCGCCGCGGGACGGGGAGTCTCGCCGCGTCTGGCAGCTCTCCTGGCGAGGCGAGGCGTCCAGACGGCCGACGACCTTAGCGCCTGGTTTGCCGATCCGTTTGCCGGGCTGCATGACCCGGCCGGCCTGCCGGATGCCGGCCTCCTAATGGCGCGCCTGCGCGACGCGCGTGAGCGCGCCGAGCTGGTCCAGGTCTTCGGCGATTTCGATGCCGACGGCTTGACCGGGCTGGCGATCCTGACGATCGCCCTGCGCCGGTTCGGTGTCGCGGTCGTGCCCTACGTGCCCAGCCGGCTCGACGAGGGCCATGGCCTCTCGCTGGCCGCCATCGACGCGGCGGTCGCGGCCGGCGCGTCCGTCATTGTCACGGTCGACTGCGGAACCTCGAGCGGGCATGAGATCGCTGCGGCCAACGAGCGCGGCCTCGACGTCATCGTGACCGACCATCACCGCGTTCCGCCGGTCCTACCGCCGGCGCTCGCCCTGGTCAACCCCCACCGGTCCGATGCGACCTATCCGGATCGGCGGCTGGCCGGCAGCGGCGTGGCCTTCAAGATCGCCCAGCTGCTCCTGGCGGACCTGCCGGGCGGCCCCGCAGCCGCCCTCGAACTCGCCGACCTCGCGACTATCGGAACGGTCGCCGACGTGGCCCCGATCGTCGGCGAGAACCGGGCGATCGCCAGGATCGGACTGGAGCGACTCCGGCAGGACCCTCGTCCCGGGATCGCCGCGCTCCTCGAGCGAGCGAGGATTGCGCCCGCGGCCGTGGACCTGGAGACAATCTCGTTTGCGCTGGCACCTCGCCTCAACGCGGCCGGCCGGATGGGTGAGGCCCTGCAGGCCGCCCAGCTGCTCCTGGCCGAGGACCCGCGCGACGCCGGCCAGCACGCCGACGCGCTCGAGGCCGCGAATCTCGCCCGCCGCGACCTGACGAAGACGGCCGTCAGCGAGGCCCGTGAGCTCATGGCCGGATCGGCCGAATCAGCCATCGTGGTGCGTGGACCGTGGCCGGTGGGGATCGTCGGGCTGGTGGCGGCTCGCCTGGTCGAGGACCGCGGCCGGCCCGCGGTGGTCGGAGCCGACCTCGGCAGCGTCGTCCGGGCATCGTGCCGGAGCGACGGCGCGCTGGATCTCGGAGCGACGCTGGAGCGTTGCGGAGACCTCTTCATCCGCCACGGCGGTCATGCCGGAGCCGCCGGGTTCGAGATCCTGACCGAGCGCTGGCAGGCATTCACGGAGCGATTCCTCGCGCTCGCCGCCGAGTCGGCGCCGCCCGATCCCCGCGTCTCCATCGCCATCGACCTCGCGCTGCCGGCCGGTGATGTGGATTACGCCCTCTATCGCGAGCTGGCCGGCCTGGCACCGTGCGGGCCGGGAAATCCCGACCCGCTGGTCGCGGTGCTCGGGCTGACCGTGACCCGGGTTCGGGCGGCCACCGGCGGGCACAGCCAGCTGACCCTGCGCCGGCAGCGGGACGTGCTCGATGGGATCGCGTTCGGAAGGTCGGACATCGCCGAGGTCGTGCGCGAAGGCGACCGGCTCGACGTCGTCGCTCGCCTGACCAGCCGCCAGTTCGGTGGCTTCGAATCGCTCCAGCTCGATATCCGCGATGTCGCTGCGTCAGGCAGTCACGCCGAGGCGGCCGGCATTCTCGAGAGGTACCGTGTGGGTCCCGCCCTTGCGGCCAGCGCCGGATGAGCCGCTCCCCGGCGCGCCGTGCGTCCGGCGCCCGCGACCCGTACGGCCTGCTGCCCGATCGGTCCTGGCTGGCGCCCGGCCTGTCAGTTATCGGCCTCCTCCTCGTCGGGTCGTTGACCGTTGGCCTCCTGAACGGCACCGTTCCGTTCGCCGGCGGATCGGGCAACGGTGGCGGCATCTCGACCCGCACCCCGGCCCCGTCCAACGTGGTCGTCGTGCCCGAGGTGACCTTCCCGGGTGCCATCGTCTATGCCAAGGCCGGCAACCTCTGGGTCCAGCAGGGCGGCGCTGCCCGCCAGGTCACCAGCGGCGGCCACGACTCGATGCCCTCGTGGGCGCCCGACGGTCAATCGATCTACTTCGTGCGAACGACCGAGGAACAGGGTCTGTGGCCCGCCCAGGGCACCGATCGGCACTACCGGATGGATGTCCCGGCCCTCATGCGGGTCAGGGTCACCGGCACGGCAGAACCCGAGGTGCTCCTCACCGGCCGCATCACGCGCGACACCCGATCATGGTTCTACTGGATCCGCCAGCCCGTCCTCTCGGCCGACGGCACGACCATCGCGATGATCTCCGACGGCCCGGATCCGACGAACGGCGACGCCGTCCTCCAGTTCTACGACCTGGCGACGGAGCAGCGGGTCGTGCCCGACGTCCCGGAGAACGTTCCACTCGGTCACCAGGATCCATCCTGGCGTGCCGACGGCAAGTTCCTGCTCTACGTGCGCAATGGACGATCGGGATCCCGCGGCGCGCCGGTGATCTATCGCTGGGACGTCGCGAAGTCGACCTCCACCCCGATCACCGGCCCCGGCTACCTCGAGCCCACCTATTCGCCCGACGCGAAATACATCGCGGCCACGAAGACGAGCGCGTTCGGCAACGACATCGTCATCCTCGATGCGGCCCACGGCCGCGAGATCCTGCGCGTGACCGATGACGGCGACTCGTGGGCGCCGGTCTGGTCGCCTGCGGGCGACGCGATCGCGTTCCTGCACATCGCCGGTCAGATCGTTGACCTGAGGCTGGCGAAGCTGGCCGGCAGCGCCCCCGACTGGACGGTGATCGAGACGCTCGACCTGACCCAGGTCTCCGGCCTCGACGGCGGATCGCGGCCCGACTGGTATGTCGCGCCCGAAGACCTGCCGGCGACCCCGGCGCCGACCGTCGTCCCGAGCACCGGCGGGTCGGGCGCCCCGTGACGGCCACTTACCTCGAGCGGTTGGCGGCACGCTCGGCTATCGTGGGGAGCGTCCTGTGCGTTGGCCTCGACCCTGATCCGGGGAGCCTGCCCGATGGCTTCTCCCGCGATCTCGCCGGGGTCGAGCGCTTCGCCACGCTGATCGTGGAGGCCGCTGCCCCATTCGCCGCGGCGATCAAGCCGAACCTTGCTTTCTTCGAGTCGTTCGGGGCCGCCGGGATGGCCGCCCTCGAACGGATCCGGGCGCGCCTGCCGTCCGGACTCCCGGTCGTGGCCGATGCGAAGCGCGGCGACATCAGCTCGACCGCGGCCCGCCAGGCGATCGCGCTGTTCGACTGCCTCGGAGCCGACGCCGTGACCATCAACCCGTATGTCGGCGGCGAGGGTCTCGAACCGCTTCTCGCCCGGGCGGATCGGTTCGCCTACGTCCTGTGCCGGACCTCGAACCCGGGAGCGGCCGAGCTCCAGAACCTGGTGGTCGAGGCGGACGCATCGATTGACGCGCCGGCGGAGGCGCTCCATCTTCGGGTGGCTCGCCGGGTGGCGACCTGGGGTCCGGGCGGAACCGCGGGGCTGGTCGTCGGGGCCACGGGGCCGGAGGAGTTGCGGGCGATCCGGGACGCGGTGCCCGGCCTGGCCTTTCTCGTGCCCGGGATCGGCGCGCAGGGCGGAGACCTCGATGTGGTCCTGGCCGACGGGCCGGTGACGGCAGGGCTCACCGCCGGACGGCCCGGTCGAGGACTGCTGGTCAACGTGTCCCGTGGGATCTCGAGAGCCGCCCTCGCGACCCCACCGCCGGGGGTCCCGCCCGACCTGGAGGAGCGCATCGCGGCGGCCGCGCGCCACTGGGCAGCCCGGCTCCCTGTGCTACCCTAGCCGGCGCGCATCGGCACTCCCAGGAGCACCCAACCATCATGCCGAACATCGGAGCCCCTGAGCTCATCATCATTCTTGTGATCGCCCTGCTGATCCTCGGCCCGGGCAAGCTGCCCGAGGTGGGCGCGTCGATCGGCAAGAGCATCCGCGAGTTCCGCAAGGCGTCCTCGGACGTGCAGGACGCGGTCAAAGTCAACGTCGACACCTCGCCGTTGCCCACGCCGGTCAGCTCGGCGCCAGTCGCTTCGGCCACCCCGGCTGACCCTGCGCCGCCGGTCGCGACGGCGCCGACCACCGACCCGAACGCGGTCACCAAATAGCCGACACACCAGCCGCCGACCATGGCTGACGCCGACGCACTGCGCGAGACAGGCGCCCCGGCGCTTCCGGCGAGCGCGGGATCCGGTTCGGCACCGCCGCCGGTCGCTGCGCCACGCAACGACTCGGTCATGTCCCTCGTCGATCATCTCGGCGAGCTTCGGACGCGTCTCTTCCGATCGATCCTGGCGGTGGCGGTGGGCTCCATCGTTGGCTTCTACTTTGCGGTCCCGATTCGGAACTTCCTGATCGCGCCGCTGCCCGGCGGCACCGTCCAGGTGCTGGGGATCGGTGATGCCTTCGCCATCCAGCTCAGGATCTCGCTCATCGTCGGGATCATCCTGGCGATGCCGGTCCTGCTCTATCAGCTGTGGGCGTTCATCGCTCCCGGACTGACCCCCGCCGAGCAGAAGGCCGTTCGTCCGTGGATCCCGATGGCCCTGGTCTTCTTCGCCCTCGGGGTCGGGATCGCCTACCTCGTGTTGCCGTACGCCGTGCGGTTCCTGCTCAGCTTCACCGACGAGGTCTTCCGTGCGCAACCGGCCGCCGGTCCCTACTTCGACTTCGTGACCACGATGTTCCTCGCCTTCGGCCTGGTCATGGAGTTCCCGATCCTGCTGGTCGGGCTGTCACGGGTCGGGATCCTCAGCTCCCAGCGCCTCACGGCCTCGCGCCGCTTCGTCATCCTCGGAATCGCCATCTTCGCCGCCGTCGCGACCCCCGGCGGGGACCTGGTCAGTCCGTTCGTCCTCGGCGGGACGATGTATCTCCTGTTCGAGCTGACGGTCCTGTTCATCCGGCGCAGCGGGCGGTGACCGGTCAAGCCGAGGTCCGGCCGGCGTCGGACCCGGTCGCGGCTCCGGCGGTCGTGATCCTGACCGGCCTGTCCGGTGGCGGGAAGACGGCCGCCGCGAAGCTGTTCGAGGACCTCGGCTACACCGTCGTCGACAACCTGCCCGGCGAGCTGTTGCCGGGCCTGGCCGAGCTCGTCTCCTCCGACCGCCAGCGGTTCGCCCGCGTCGCGATCGTGCTGGACGTGCGGGCCGGCGATGCGACCCTCGCCCTGGCCGCGATGCGGGGCGCTCTGGAGGGCCGCGGCATCCGACCGCGGGTCGTCTTCCTGGAGGCGAGCGACGACGTCCTGATCCGGCGATTCAGCGAGACGCGCCATCGACACCCACTCGGGGACGAGCACGGCATTGCCACCTCCATCGCGGAGGAACGCCGGATCCTCGAGCCCGTCCGGGCGGACGCCGATTTTGTGCTCGATACCTCGGACCTGTCACTCCGCCAGCTTCGTGAGCGACTCTTCGCCCAACTGGCGACCGAGGTCCGGGCCGACCAGCTCTCGATTCAGCTGATCAGTTTCGGCTACAAGCACGGCGTCCCGCTGGAGGCGGACCTCGTCTTCGACGTCCGGTTCATGCAGAACCCGTATTACGTCGCCGATCTGCGCCCCCTCTCGGGTCTGACCGACGAAGTCCGCGCGTTCGTGCTCGACCAGCCCGTCGCCGCTCGCTTCCTGGAGTTCATCCGCGACTTCCTCGGTTTCGCGATCCCGGCCTACATCGCGGAGGGCAAGACCCGCCTGACCATCGGCATCGGCTGTACCGGTGGCTATCACCGGTCGATCGTGATCGGGGAAGAGTTCGCCGCGTGGCTGCGCGAGCAGGACTTCGGCCCGGTCGCGGTCTTCCATCGCGAGCTCGACCGGACGTGAACCTTCGGCGCTGGCTCGCGCCCGGCATCGGGATCAAGCGCTGGCTGGTCGTCGTCTTCACCGGCCTGCTGCTGTTGGCCCTGGCGTTCGCGCACTTCCTGCGGCAGGTCACCCGAGACCTCGAACCGGGCGGCCTGGCCGGCATGCTGGTCGACCTGCTGACGCTGCAGTTCCTGCCCTTCGCCTTGCGCGGCCTGATTGCCGGGTCGGTCGGGGTCGGCCTGGTGATCCTCGGCGCCTACCGGGCGATCCGTGCGCTGATGGACCCGCTCCAGAAGGGCGGTGCCGACCAGCCACTGGTCGAGCTGATCTACCAGAAGCGCTTCCTCGCGCGCGGCCCACGGATCGTGGCGATCGGCGGCGGGACGGGTCTGTCCACGTTGCTGCGCGGCCTGAAGGAGCACACCAGCAACCTCACTGCGATCGTGACCGTCGCCGACGACGGTGGCTCGTCGGGCGTGCTGCGCTCCGGGCTGGGCATCCCGCCGGTCGGTGACATCCGCAACTGCATCGCCGCCCTGGCCGATACCGAGCCGCTGATGAGCGAGGTCCTCCAGTACCGCTTCCCGGAGGGAGCGGGCGGCGATGCCCAGGGCCTCGCCGGGCACGCCCTGGGAAACCTTCTGATCGCGGCTATGACCGCGGTCGAGGGCGGCGACTTCGAGGACGGCGTCCGGGCGATGAACCGGATCCTGGCCGTTCGCGGTCGCGTCCTCCCGGTCTCGTCGACGCCGCTGACCCTGCACGCCAGGCTGACCGATGGGTCCATCGTCGATGGGCAATCGCAGATCATGCGGACGAGCGGGATCGAGCGTGTCTGGCTCAGCCCGGACGACGTGGCCGCTTCGGACGAGGCGCTCACCGCCATCGCCGATGCCGAGCTCATCGTCCTCGGCCCGGGCAGCCTCTACACGAGCCTCCTGCCCAGCCTGCTGATCGGCGCGATCCGCGACGCCGTCCTGGCTGCCGACGCCCCGCGCGTCTTCGTCTGCAACGTGGCGACCCAGCTGGGTGAGACGAGCGGATTCGACCTGGCCGGGCACGTCGAGGCACTCATCGCGCATACCGGTCCGAAGCTGATCGACACCGTTCTCGCCAACAACAGCTTCGTGGCCCGGACGCCACCGGATTGGCCCGCCGAGCCGGTCCGGCTGCGCTGGCCGCCGGATCTGAAGCCAATCCCACGGTTGGTGCTCGATGACGTAGTCGATCCGAACGATGCCCATCATCACGACCCAACCCGGCTGGCCGTCGCCCTGCTCCGCACCCTCGAGCGCGAGCCCCGCCTTCGCCGACGATCCGTCGGCCGGACCGCCTGAGAGATGAGCCGGGCCGAGCGCGACCTGGTCACCGCCTTGCGCGACGAGCTGGCGGCCGTCGACCCGTCACGGTCGTGCGACCGCGCCGCCGAGGCCGCAGGCCTGGGCCCGGGAGCGGTTGGGCGCGAGGCATCCGTCGCTCGGCTGGCCGTCCGCCTGCGCCGGGGAGGGAAGGGGAGCACCGGTGCCGGCAGCTGGTTCGAGTGGGCCTCCGCCGCCGACCACTGCCGTGCGGCCTGGCTGCGCGGCCGGTTTCTGGCCCGCGGTTCGCTGAGTCTGGCCGGAGGCCGCACCCACCTCGAATTCGTGGTCGCTCCCGACGAGGCGCGGGCGCTCGTTGCCCAGCTCGCCGAGTTCGGTCTGCCGGCCTCGTGGCGAATGCGCCGGGGTCGCGGCGTGGTCACCTCGAAGAGTGGCGAAGCCGTTGGCACGTTCTTCCGCCGGATCGGAGCGGCGGGCACCCTCCTCGAGATCGAAGCCCGCCAGGTGTCGCGCGCCCTGCGTGGCGAGCTCAACCGGGTCCTCAACGCCGAGTCTGCCAACCTCCAACGGGCGGTCAGCGCGGCCGGGCGGCAGCTCGACGCCATCGCCGTCCTCGATGCGGATGGCCGGCTCGCGGCGCAGCCGCTTGCCGTCCGCCGGGTGGCCGACGCCCGGCGCGCGACGCCCGAAGCGACCCTCGCCGATCTCGCCGAGGGACTCGGCGCGCACCGCTCCGCCGTCCAGCGTGCGCTCGAGCGATTGGAGCGGCTGGCTACGGATGCAGGCGAGGAGCCACCGGGAGTAGCTCGGCCAGGCTGGCGGCGGTCGCACGGTCCGAGGAGATCGCCCCGCCCGGGCCGCCCCGCTCTGGCATGATTCGCGAGATGCGCGAAGTGATCGTGGCCGCGAACTGGAAGATGCACACGACCCCAGCCGACGCCGGCGAGCTGGCCCGCGCCATTGCCGGGCGGACCCGCGTCGCGGGCGTCACCCGGGTCATCTGTCCACCCTTCGTGTGCCTGGCGACGGTCGGCGACGCCCTGTTGGAGCTCGACCCCGACATCGGGATCGGTGCGCAGAACGTCCACCACGAGCTGCAGGGCGCCTACACCGGCGAGGTCTCGGCGGCGATGCTCGCCGGGCTCGCGTCGTGGGTCATCATCGGCCACTCCGAGCGACGCCGCGACGCCGGCGAGACGGACGAGCTGCTCGGCCGCAAGCTCGGCCGAGCCGTCGACGCGGGCCTGCGGCCGATCCTGTGCGTCGGGGAGCAGCTCGACGAACGCGAGGCCGGCCAGCAGAGCGCGGTCGTGCGTCGCCAGCTCCGTGGCGCGCTGCATGACCGTGACCCAGCGAAGTTGGCCGGCATCGGCCTGGTCGTCGCCTACGAGCCGGTGTGGGCGATCGGGACCGGCCGCACCGCCACTGGCGCCGACGCGGCGGCGATGGCCGTGGTGATCCGCGACACGCTCGGCGAGTTCGGCTTTGCCCGGCGCGGCGAGACGATCCCGGTGCTCTACGGCGGCAGCGTCACCTCCGCGGCGATCGGCGAGTTCATGGCTGAGCCGTCGATCGACGGTGCGCTGGTCGGGGGTGCGTCGCTCAAGCCGGACGAGATGGCGGGGATCGTGGCCCGGGCCGGCGTGACCGCCGTGGCCCGCGGACTGACGGGGTGACGGCAGGCCATCGCGGGAGCCCCCGGCCGCGGCCCATCGTCCTGGTCGTGCTCGACGGCTTCGGCATCGGCCGCGAGCCGTCGACCGATGCCATCGCCGCGGCGCGCATGCCGGTTTGGCGCGGGCTGCTGCGCGACTGGCCGCACGCCGCGCTCCGGGCGTCGGAGGACGCGGTCGGACTGCCACCCGGGCAGATGGGCAACTCCGAGGTGGGCCACCTGAACCTGGGTGCTGGCCGTCCCGTCCTCCAGGACCTGCCCAGGATCGACGCCGCGATCGCCGCCGGCAGCTTCGCCAGCCGACCCGCGCTCGTCGAGGCCTGCCGCGGCGCCGCTCGGCCGAACGGGCGGCTGCACCTGGTCAGCCTCGTCGGCCCCGGAGGCGTCCACGCCAACGATCGACATCTCGTCGCGACCGTCGGCCTGGCGGCAGCGCTGGATGTTCCCAGCGTTCGGGTCCACGCGCTGCTCGATGGGCGCGATACCCCGCCCAGGTCGGCGGTTGGCTTCATGCTGGATCTTGAAGCGCGCCTGGCCGCCGCGCACCGCGACGCCCGAATCGCCTCCGTCGGTGGGCGGTATTACGCGATGGATCGCGATGGTCGGTGGGACCGCATCGAGCGCGGCTACGACGCCATCGTGCACGGGGTGGGGGAGCGGGCCGAGAGCGCGACGGCCGCCATCCAGGCCGGGTACGCTCGCGGCGAGAACGACGAATTCGTTGCACCGACCGTGCTCGCCGGCCTGGACGGCACGGTCCGTTCCGGTGATCCTGTCATCCACTGCAACTTCCGGGCCGATCGCGCGCGTCAGCTCACCCACGCCTTGGCCGATCCGGCATTCGACGCCTTCGACCGAGCGGCGGCCGACGGCAGCCCGGCCCCGGAGGGCCTCGTCGTCGTGACGATGACCGAGTACGAGGCCGGCCTGCCGGTCGAGGTGGCGTTCCCGCCCGAACAGTCACGCTCCCTGGCCCAGGCGTTCTCGGAGGCCGGCTGGCGCCAGTTCCATGTCGCCGAGACCGAGAAGTACGCCCACGTGACCTACTTCTTCAACGGCGGCGTCGAACCGCCCTATCCGGGTGAGGACCGGGTCCTGGTCCCGAGCCTCAAGGTCGCGACCTACGACCTGGCGCCGGAAATGCGGGCGGTCGGGATCACCGACGCGCTGGTCGCGGCGATCGCCTCGGGCGAGTACGACTTCATCGTCGCGAATTACGCCAATCCGGACATGGTCGGGCACACCGGCCGCTGGGACGCGACGATCGCCGGCCTCGAGGTCATCGACGCCTGTCTAGCCCGGATCGTGCTCGCCATCGATGGCCTTGACGCCGACGCTCCGGCGGCATCTGGTGCGCTGCTGGCCATCACCGCCGACCACGGCAATGCGGACGAGCTGCGTGACGCGGCCGGGAACCCGCTCACCGCCCATTCACTCAATCCCGTGCCGTTCGTGCTGGTCGGGCGGGCGGCGCGCGGCCTGGCCCTGGCCGACGGTGTCCTGGCCGACGTCGCCCCGACCCTGCTCGAGCTAGCGGGGCTGCCGCGCTGGGCGGGGATGACCGGTCGATCGCGCATCCTGTGATAGCATCCGTCGCCGTATCGTTCGGAGGAAGCTGATCCGTGAACCCGCTCCTGGCCACCGGCCAGATCCTGGTGAGCATCGCGCTCATCGCCGCCATCCTGCTGCAGGCGCGCGGGACGGGCCTGTCCGGCACGTTCGGTGGCGATTCCGCCGTCTATCGCAGCCGGCGTGGCGTCGAGCGCCGGCTCTGGCAGTTCACCATCGTGCTGCTGGTCCTGTTCGTGGTCTTCTCGCTCGCCTCCTTCGCGTTCGCCCCAGCCACCGCCTGACGCCGTCCGGTCGCACGCCGCCGACCGACCCGTCACCTCGGAGTCTCGATTGACCCGCACCGACACGTTCGTCGTCGGGACCCTCGTCGTCCTGTTCGCCATCATCGCGGGCCTCGTCGGCGTCCCGGCTCTCACTCCCCCCGCTCCATCGACGGCGCCGTCCGCCAGCCTGGCTCCGATCGTCTCGCGGCCGTACCGTGAGGGAGTCGTCGGCCATCCGGTCTCGATCAGCCCGCTGACCGCGCGGACCCAGGCCGATCGCGACCTGGTCGCCCTGATCTTCTCCGGGCTGGTCAAGAACGGACCGTCCGGAACCCTCCTGCCGGACCTGGCCGAGTCCTGGGCCGTCGACCCGTCGGGTGCGAGCTGGAGCTTCGAGGTGCGTGCGGACGCCCGGTGGCACGACGGCGAGCCCGTCACTGCCGAGGACGTCGCCTTCACCATCCGCACCCTCCAGGATCCCGGGTACACCGGTCCGGCCGCCGGGTCGTGGAAGGACGCGACGGTCGAGACGGTCGGCACGCGAACGGTGATCATCACGTTGGCCAACCCGCTCGGTGGGTTCCTGCAGGCGGCCACCCAGCCGATCGCGCCGGCCCACCTGCTCGCGGATGTCCCGCTCAACGCCCTGGCTGATGATCCGTTCGGCCAGCGGCCCGTCGGCTCCGGGCCGTTTGCCCTGGTGCGGCTCGACGAGGAGACAGCCGAGCTGGTCCCGGCGGCGGTGGTGATGCCGACGGAGGCGCCGTCGCCGGTGGCATCGGCGAGCACGGTTGATTCGCTCGCTACGCCGGCCCCGACGGCCCGGCCGAGCCAGCCGATGCCACACCTGGAGGGGATCGAATTCCGCTACTTCGAAAGCCCTGACGCGCTCGCCGCGGTGTACCGGCAGGGCGAGCTCGATGCCGCTTCGGGCCTGCCGCCGGCGGTCGCGGGGGAGCTCGCCGCGACCCCTGGCAGTCGGATGTTGCGGTACCCGGGCTCGACCCTGACCGCCGTTCTGTTCAACCTGCGCCCCCGCCATGCTTTCGCGAGCCCCGCCCTCCGAACGGCCCTCCTGGCGGCGATCGACCGGCCAGCGCTCATCGATAAGGCGTTCGCGGGAGCCGCCGGTGCCGCGACCAGCCTGATCCCGCCGACCTCGCCGCTGTTCGACTCGGACGCGGACGCGACTGTGCCGTATGACGTCGCAGCCGCCCAGGAGGGCCTCAAGGCGGCTGGCTGGAAGAAACTCGACAACGCCTGGCGCCGCCCGACCGACAAGAAGCCGCTGACCTTCGAGTTGCTCAGCCCGAACGCCGAATCCAACCCGGGCGCGTATGCAGCCGCCGCGGCGGTCGTCGCCGACTGGAACTCCATCGGGATCCAGGTGACCCACGTGCCACTGGCGCCGGGCGAGTTCGTCACCGGTCGGCTGGCCACCGCGGACTTCATCGTCGCGGTCGCCGATGTGACCATCGGCCGCGATCCCGACCTCTACCCGTTGCTGGCCTCGAGCCAGACGCTGACCGGCGGCTCGAACGTGTTCGGGCTGCAGGACCCGGCCCTCGACAAGTTGCTCGTCGCCGCTCGAAAGCCCGGCTCAGCCGCACATCGGGCCGCGGCGTATTCCGCGCTCCAGATGCAGCTGGCCAAGGGCCAATACCTGCTGCCGCTGGCCTTCGCGGACGAGCCGATCGTCGTCCGTGACACGCTCCTGGGCCCTCGCCTTCGCCAGGTCGCCGACAGGTCGGACCGATTTTGGGATGTGCTAACATGGCGCCTCGCCGCAGACCGGTAGCCGGTCGTGGGTCCGCGCCGAGGTGGCGGAATCGGTAGACGCGCTAGCTTCAGGAGCTAGTGTCCGCAAGGGCGTATGGGTTCAAATCCCTTCCTCGGTACCACCTTTGCCCAGGTGGCGGAATTGGTATACGCGTACGTTTGAGGGGCGTATGAGGCAACTCATCCGGGTTCAAGTCCCGGCCTGGGCACCACCTCGCTGATCACTGGCGACCGCTGGAAAGCCGGCGGTCGTTATGCTGTCCCGGGCGGTTAGCTCAGTTGGTCAGAGCACCTCGCTTACACCGAGGGGGTCACTGGTTCGAACCCAGTACCGCCCACCACGCTGTAGACTCAACTCGCGAGGGGCGTCGCCCCAGCGCAGCCTGACCGGAGGAGGGGCATGGACCTCACGCTGATCATCATTCTCGCGGTCGTCGTCGTCCTGGTCGTCGTCCTGATCGGGATCTACAACGGCCTCATCCAGAGGCGCATGCGGATCGACGAGGCGTTCGCCCAGATCGAGGTCCAGCTCAAGCGCCGCCATGACCTGATCCCGAACCTGGTCAACGCGGTCAAGGGCTACATGGGCTTCGAGCAGAAGGTCCTGACGGACGTCACCAACGCCCGTGCCGGGGCCATCGCCGCAGGGGCGCAGGGTCCGGCCCAGCAGGCCGCCGCGGAGAACATGCTGACCAGCACCCTCCGCTCGCTCTTTGCCGTGGTCGAGAACTACCCGGAGCTGAAGGCCAACCAGAACGTCCTGGAGCTCCAGGAGCAGCTGACAACCACCGAGAACCAGATCTCGTTCTCGCGCCAGCACTACAACGCGACCGTGCTCGATTACAACACGAATATCGCCACCGTCCCGTCGGTCCTGATCGCGGGGATGTTCGGCTTCATAAAGCGTGAGTTCTTCGACGCCGAGCCCGAGGCTGCCAGCGTCCCCACCGTCGACCTCGGCTTCGGCTGATCGCCCGCCGCGCCAAGCATCCGTGGCCACCGGGTCGTTCTACGGGCAGGTCTCGGCGAACAAGCGCAACTCGCTGCTCATGGCGGCGTTCGTCATCGCCGTGCTCGGCGTGCTCGGGTTCGCCATCGGCTACGCGGTGGTCGGATCACCGGCCGGGGGCGTCGGCGCCACCGGTCTCGCCCTCGCGTTCGGTTCGATCTCCGGCCTGGCGTCCTACTTCGGCGGCGACAAGCTGGTCCTGACCGTCAGTGGCGCGAAGCCCGTCGACGAGGCATCGGCGCCACAGCTGCTCAACGTCGTGCACGAGATGGCGATCGCGGCCAACGTCCCGATGCCCGCCGTCTACATCATCGACGACAGCGCGCCGAACGCCTTCGCCACCGGTCGGGATCCCGCCCACGCCTCCATCGCCGTGACGACCGGCCTGCTGGAGAAGCTCGACCGCGAGGAGCTGCAGGGGGTCATCGGCCACGAGCTCTCGCACGTTCGCAACTTCGACATCCGGTTTGCCCTGATTGTCGGGGTGATGGTCGGGGCGATCGCGATCCTGGCCGACTTCTTCCTGCGCTTCACGTTCTGGGGCGGCGGTCGTCGCTCAAACAATCGAGAGGGCGGGGGTGGAGCCCAGGCGATCGTGTTCGTGATCGCCATCGTCCTGGCGATCCTGGCCCCGATCATCAGCCGCTTTATCCAGCTCGCGGTGAACCGCCAGCGCGAGTACCTCGCCGACGCCTCATCCGTCGAGCTGACCCGTAATCCGTACGGCCTGGAGCGGGCGCTGGCCAAGATCTCGGGCGATCCGGAGGTCCTCGAGGTCGCCAACCGCGGGACGCAGCACATGTACTTCACGAACCCGATCAAGAAATTCGAGGCGCGTGCGTCGGGCCTCATGTCGACCCATCCGGCGACGCTGGACCGGATCAATCGGCTTCGCCAGCTGACCGGCGAGCCGCCGCTCGGGAGCAGCGAGGCCGCCACTCTGGCAGGCCTGGAATAGCGGTCCTGCGACGGTCCGTTTTCTTGATGGTCCCGCGAGGGCCGTGGTATTCTCCGACCCGCCGACGGGCAGCCGACGGCTGGTTGACCATCGGGCCGAGATAGCTCAGTTGGTAGAGCACGCGACTGAAAATCGCGGTGTCGCCAGTTCGATTCTGGCTCTCGGCACCACCCTCGAAGGTGGTCGGATCTTCAAGCGGAAGTGGCTCAGTTGGTAGAGCATCACCTTGCCAAGGTGAGGGTCGCGGGTTCGAGTCCCGTCTTCCGCTCCATTCCTCCCCCTTCGGACCGCTGCCCCTTCGTCTAGTGGTAGGACAGCGGACTTTGGATCCGTGAACCGAGGTTCGAATCCTCGAGGGGCAGCCAGCAATCAACGAGGCGGGGACTCGCGCCCACCCAGGCGACGTGGTGAAGTGGTTCAACACGGAGGTCTGCAAAACCTCTATTCACCGGTTCGAATCCGGTCGTCGCCTCCATATTTCACGCACGAATGGCATCATTCCGGTGATTGGTGCGTCCGGCTCCGGTAGCAACGCGACGAGCGCACTCGCGGCGCGCCGTTCGCTACGACTCGGGCCGCATACGGTTCCTCGTCGTGGGCCCTTGATCGACGCGTCGGTCATCGTCACTGCCCCGAGGGCGGGGTTACCGCCTCGTAGCGCCGACGTCGCTCAGCG
>JAUSJS010000089.1 GCA_030647575.1 Candidatus Limnocylindrales bacterium
CGACCGACGTGTCGGTCGGGCCGGAGCTCAGGCTCACCTTTGCAGACGATCGGTTCGAGTGGCAGACCGCCGCCGGCGATCTGGTCCGGGTCCATTGGTATGAGGGCTCGGCGTCGTTTGGCGCGGGGGCGCTGCGGATCGGCGAGGACGCCGTGCGCGCGGTATCGGAGCTGCTGGGCGTGACGGAATCCGACCCGATCGATTTCTATGTTTACGCCGACAAGGCGGCGTTCTATGACGCTCTGGGCCCTCGAACGGGCGAGAACGTTGGCGGCGCGCACATTCCCGGGACCCGCCTCATGTTCGCGCTGATCCCGCCCGACCTGATCGGCGATTCGGAGGTGCGCAGGATCGTCCCGCACGAGCTGACGCACCTGGTTTTCGAGACCGCGGCTGGCAACCCGTATCACTTTCCGCCGCTCTGGCTTAACGAGGGCCTGGCGGTCTATCTGAGCCAGGGCTACGACACCTCCGACCGGAGAATGGTCGAAGCTGCGGCGCGAGGTGGGACGCTCATCCCACTCGACGGGTTGACTGGACAGTTTCCGAGCGCGGAGCGCTTCTACCTGGCCTACGCCGAAAGCGTTTCGGCCCTCGACTACCTGGTCCGAACCCATGGCACCGACGCGCTGGTCTCGCTGATCCGCTCGTATGCCCAGGGGCGTACGGATGACGAGGCGTTCAGCGCCGCGCTGGGCGTGGATCTGTCCGCGTTCGGGGCCGCCTGGCTGGAGGACCTGGGCGCAACGGCGCCGACCCGCTACGGTCCGCAGCCTGCGCCCGAGGGCCCGATCCCATCGGCCTGGCTTGGCGAGGCCGAGGCACCGACACCGCCGGCAGCCTCGAACGGTGCCGCAGTCGGAAGCGCAGGGGCGCCGGCTGCTGCGGGGACGGGCACGCCGGCTGCCGATGGCGGCGGGGGGTCGTTGGTCCTCCTGCTCGTGGTGGCAGGGCTCGGAGTCGCCACGGTTGCCGGCGTGTGGTTCGCCCGGCGTCGGCGCGACCGTGAGTCGGCCGGATGACCCTCAAGTGGCTGCGCAGCATTCCGAGCTGGCAGATCACGCTCGGCGCGGCGCTGTTGGTGCTCGGCTTCCTGATCGCGGCCCAGCTCGGCTCGGAGGGGCCGCGGGTCCGCTACACCACCCAGGAGCGGACGCCGCTGCTGGAGACGGCGACCGAGCTGCAGGCCCAGCAGGACGAGCTCAAGGCCAGGATCCTGGAGCTGCGCGAGGACATCCAGGCCGTGGAAGGACAGGGCGCCGGCTCGGCCGATCTCGTGCGGTCGCTCAACGCCCAGCTCGAGGAGGCCCGGATCGCGGCCGGGCTCATCCCGCTGACCGGGACCGGGATCGTCCTCCAGCTCGATGATTCGCAGGCCCTGGTGCCCCCGGGCACCAGTCAGGCGGACTACCTCGTCGGATCGCACGACATCCGTTCCGCCGTGGAGGAGTTGTGGGTTGCTGGTGCGGAGGCGATCGCGATCAACGGCGAGCGAGTCACGCCGACCACCGCGATCATCGACATCGGCTCGTCGCTGCTGGTGAACTCCGCCTATCTCGCTCCGCCGTACCAGGTGACGGCTCTCGGCCCGACCGATCTCTACGATCGGCTGAGTCGCTCACCCGGGTTCATCGATTTCGTCCGGGCGCGGGCCGAGGCCTACGGCATCCGGCTCTCGTTCGCCGAGCCCGAGTCGGTGGACATGCCGGCCTTTGCCGGCACGGTGACCCTTCGGTACTCGCGCCCGCTGGCCTCGCCGTCCGCCACGCCGGCGGGAGCGACGAGCGGCAGCCCGGAGGGCTAGGCATGCATCGAACGCGAAGCCAGCTTGCCATGGCCGCCGTCGCTGTCGCCCTCGGCCTGCTCGTTGTCGTGCAGCTTCGGGCCCAGGCGGGCAACGCCGGCCTCGCCCAGCTCTCGACCCAGGACCTGACCGTCCTGGTTGCCAATCTCAACGCCCGCAACGATCAGCTTCGCCGCGAGGTCTCCTCGCTGGAGGACGAGCTGGCGACACTCAACCAGAACCGCGCACGCGGCGAGGAGTCGCTCGACGAGCTTCGGGCGGACCTCCGGCGCGTTCGAGCCTATGCCGGGCTCGACCCGGTCGGTGGGCCCGGCGTCACGATCTTCATCAGCGGCCCGATCGACGGCTCCGGCGTCGAGGAGCTGATCAACGAGTTGCGCAACGCCGGCGCCGAGGCCATCGGGGTGGGCGACGTCAGGATCGTGACCGGTGTGGTGGTCACCGGTGCGCGAGGCGCCGCCGCGATCGCCGAAGCCCCGTTGGGGGAGGTCTTCGAGCTATCGGCCATCGGCGCCCCGGACAAGCTGACCGGGTCGCTCACCCGTTCCGGTGGCGTGATCGCCCAGCTGGCCGCGACTCAGCCCGACGTCTCGGTGACCGTGACGCCGGTCGATCGGATCGAGCTGCCGGCCACGACCCGCACCCTCGTCCCGGCGCACGGGCATCCACGCCTTTGATACGCTGAGCGGCCCGAATGCCAGACACCCCTGTTCTCGCGCTGCTCCTCGGTGACGTGGTCCGCCTGCAACGCCGGCATCCGTGCGGGGGCGACACCTGGCTGGTCGACCGCCTGGGCGCCGACATCGGGCTGCGCTGTCAGACGTGCGCCCGTCATGTCCTGGTAGAACGGCGCCTGCTCGAACGCCGGCTCGTCGAATTCGTCTCACGCGGCGATGCCGCCCTGAACGCCGCGCTCGAAGGCACGACCCCGAGGCCGATCGCATGACGGCGGCGACCGCCGCTCCCGAGCCGGCAGAGTCCGGGGCGCTCGCGGTCTTCCGCAACACCGCCTTCCTGCGTCTCTGGCTGTCGCAGGCCGCGACCCAGATCGGCGGCAACATGGTCCTCTACGGGTTGACCGTCATCGTCGTCAACTCGACCCGGTCGAACACCGCGGTCAGCCTGCTCATCCTGAGCTTCCTGGTCCCCGCGGTCCTCTTCTCGGCGGTTGCCGGGGTCTACGTCGATCGGATCGATCGGCGGCTGATCCTGATCGCGACCAACGTCCTGCGCGGCGCGGCGTTCATCGCGCTCTACCTGGTCGGCACCAATTTCGCACTGATTCTCCTGCTCAACGTGTTCGTCTCGACGATCACGGTCTTCTTCGCCCCGGCGGAGGCGGCGATGATCCCGGTGCTCCTGCCGCGCCACCAGTTGCTCGCGGCGAACGGGATCTTCACCCTCACCCTGAACGCCGCGTTCGCGCTCGGCTTCGCCCTGCTCGGACCGCTGGTGGTCAACCTGGCCAATCCCGAAGCGGTGATCCTGG
Organism: Candidatus Limnocylindrales bacterium; assembly: GCA_030647575.1. Lineage (GTDB taxonomy): Bacteria > Chloroflexota > Limnocylindria > Limnocylindrales > CSP1-4 > SPCO01. Next base: position 3,294 of record JAUSJS010000089.1, read on the forward strand.
TGGTCGCGGCGCTCTACTTCCTGGCTGCCGTCTTCTGCTTCACGCTGCCGGCCTCCCCGCCACCGGCAGGCATCGTCCACCAGGGTCGCCTCGCCGTCGGGGAGGCCGAGCGCGCGGTCGGTTCGACCTTCTCGCAGCTGCGCGAGGGGCTGGCCTTCATCAGCTCCAACCGGGCGATCGGCTGGTCGCTGCTCTACCTGGGGATCGCGGCGTCGCTGGTCGGAGTTCTTGGCGTCCTCGGGCCCGACTTCGCGCAATCGGCGCTGGGTCTCGGTGCCAAGGACTTCGCCGTCGTCGTCCTGCCCCTCGGCTTCGGGATCGTGACCGGGATCCTGCTGCTCAACGCGTACGGTCGCTACCTGCCGAGGCGCCGGGTGATCGAAGGTGGGCTGATCGCCCTCGGGGTGCTGCTGGCGGCCCTGTCCGCCGCGGGTCCCATCAGCCGCCTGCTCCAGCGGGCCGACGGTCCGGGCGGCCTCGACCTGACCGCGGTGACATCGCTGCTGGCGATCGTGGTCGTCATCGCGTTCTTCGCCGGCATCGCCTACGGGCTGGTCGCCATTCCTTCGCAGACCCAGCTCCAGGAGGACCTGCCCGCCGATGTTCGCGGGCGTGTGTTCGGCGTGCTCAACATGCTCGTCTCGGTTGCCAGCTTCCTGCCGATCATCATCGTCGGGCCCATTTCGGACCTGATCGGGACGACGACGGTCATCTTCGTGGTCGCGCTCGGGGTCCTGCTCGCGGGGCTGGCCTCCGTGCTGACCCGAGGGCCGCTGCTCGCCTCGGAGTCGCGCCCGGCGGCCGATCCGCGCGCCGTGGACCCGATCGCGGCGGCGCTCGGTGCCGGTCGGTCCAGCTGGAGCGAGGGGCCCGACGTCCGCGCGACCTCCGAGCCGATCGTCACGCCCGGCACGCCCGCCGGGCTGGAACATGCCGGCCCGCCCGACCCGACGGATCGGGACTGACCGGCCGATGGCCTGGGGGAGCGGCCTGGATCCGCGCGGGCGCGACGGCCTGACGGACCTGCTTGCCGACCCGATAGGCTGAGCCCATGCCGCTCGACTCGCTGATCACCGGCCGGATTGCGACGCTCGCCGGCGATGCCGGCTTCGGCTGGGTCGAGGCAGTCGGGATCCGCGATGGGCGAATCGCCTTCGCCGGGACCGAGGTGGACCTCGAGACGCGGGCCGATCCGCACACCGAACGGATCGCCCTGGGGCCTGACGAGGTTGCGGTCCCCGGACTGACCGACGCCCACCTGCACCTTGCCCAGTGCGCTGTGGCGACTCGCCAGGTCGACCTGTCCGATGCCCGCACCCTCGCGGAGGGCCTCGCCAGGATCGGCGCGGCCCATGACCGGCTGCGCGATCCGGGCGCTTGGCTCGAGGGGCACGGCTGGGACTCGGACCGCTGGGGCCGCTGGCCGACGGCGGCGGACCTGGAGACTGCCGCGCCCGGGCGTCGATGTGCGCTCTGGGCCCACGATCACCACGCCCTCCTGGCCAGCCGAGCCGCCCTGCTCGCCGGTGGCGTCGACCGTGTGACGCCCGACCCTCCCGGTGGCGTGATCCGGCGCGATGCCGGGGGCGAGCCGGAGGGCGTCCTGTTCGAGGCCGCCGCCCGGCTCGTTTCGGTCCATGTGCCGGCCGCGTCGGTGGCAGAGCTCGAGACGGGCCTGGCAGGAGTCGGGCGGGAGTTGCTCGCCCTGGGCATCGTGGCGGTCCACGACCCGGGCGGCCTCGTGCCCGAACCGAACCTCGACTGGTCCTTCCCGGCCTACGCGCATCTTTCGGAGACAGGACGGTTGCCGCTGCGGGTCCACGTGTCGCTGCGCGACGATGCCCTGCAGACCGCCGTCGCCCGCGGCCTGAGGAGTGGTGCCCCGCTCGGAAGCGAACCGGAGGGCCTGGCAAGGGTCGGTTGGCTGAAGTGCTTCGCCGACGGCTCGCTGGGGTCGCGGACCGCTGCCCTGCTCGGCGACATCGAGCCCGAGGTCGACCGGCCCCTGCCCCCGGAGCGCCGGCGGGGCGTCTGGATCACCGAACCCGAGCGCCTCTCCGATCTGGCCGGCCAGGCGGCCGCGGCCGGGATCGCGACCCAGATCCACGCCATCGGGGATGCGGCGGTGCGGGCGGCGCTGGAGGTCCTCGCTCCGACCGCCGCGCGGGTGCCGCTGATGCCGCGCCTGGAGCACGTCCAGCTGCTCGATTCGGCGGATCGCGGCAGCTTCGTGGCCGCCGGGATTGCGGCCAGCGTCCAGCCGGTTCATCTCGGCTCCGATGCCGCGCAGGCGCGGATGCTGTGGGGAGAGCGGGCCGAACGGAGCGGCTACACCTGGGCCTCGATCGCGGCCACCGGCGCCGTTCTCGCCTTCGGAACGGATGCCCCGGTCGAATCGTTCGATCCGTGGCCGGGGATCGCCCTTGCGGTACGACGCGAGGATCCGCGCTGGCCGGCAGGCACGCCGCCGTACGCGCCGGAGGAGGCCCTGAGGCTGGATCGGGCGCTCCGGGCCGCCTGCGTGGATCCGGCAGTCTCGGCGCGTGAGTCCGATCGCGGGCGGCTCACGGTGGGTCAGCGAGCCGACCTGGCCGTGATCCCGGCCGCCGCGCTGCGCGAACCGGTCGAGCCGGGTGGCGCGCTGGCCACGGCTCGCCCCAGCCTCGTGTTGATGGACGGGCGGGTCGCCTTCGAGGCCAAGACGTAATACCCACGGAGCTTGAACCGCCTATTCGGCTGCCACCGCGACCGGCTTACCCTGCTCGTCCAGCTCCCGCCGGGCGTCGGCGAACAGCCCGTTGAAGATCCGCGACGTTGACGGAAAGGCGTGGATCGTCTCGGCCAAGACGTCGACGGTCACGTGCGCCTTGATGGCCAGGACGCATTCATGGATCGCGGCGGAGGCGTCCGGGCAGGCCATCGCCGCGCCAACGAGCTCGCGCGTCGCGCGATTCACGACGATCGTGACGTGGCCGAGCGTGGCCTGGACGGCGTAGCCCTTGGGACTCGTGGCGAAGTCGGCGACCAGCTCGAACGCATCGAGGCCTGTCTCGCGCGCCTGGTCGAGCGTGAGCCCGACAGACGCCGCCTCCGGATCGGTGTAGGTCGCGCGCGGCAGGGCCCGGTAGTCAGGCTTGAGGTCCTCGCCCAGCGCCATCCGCACGGCGAGCTCGCCCTGGTAATGGGCCTGGTGCGTGTGCAGCTCGGGCCCGGCCGGGTCGCCGATCACCCACAGGCCGTCGGCGATGCGCAGGCGTCCGTCGCGCGGGAACGGGGTCCGCCCGCTGGTGTCGATTCCATAGTGCTCGAGACCGAGGTCGTCGATCGGAAAGGCGCGTCCAACGGCAAGGAGGACGGCGTGTCCCTCGGCGGTCGAGCCGTCATCGAGCTCGACCACGTGGGCGCCGTCCGAGCCGGCGCCGGCACGAGCGCGGAGGGCCCGGACGCCGGTTCGCACGTTCACCCCGTCCCGCTCGAGTGCGGCCCGGATCGCCTCCGAGTTGCGTGGGATGATCGGTCGGGGCGAGGCGCGGTCCCGACTGGACGATGGTCGTCGGAACCCCGAATCGGGCATAGACCTGGGCGAGCTCGCAGCCGGTCGGGCCGCCGCCCAAAATGACGAGGCTCCTCGGAAGCTCTCGAGTCAGCGTCGCCTCTCGGTTCGTCCAAGTCGGGATGTCCGCGAGGCCCTCGATCGGTGGCCGCTTTGACACCGAACCGACGGCGACCAGGACGTGGCTCGCCGCGAGCTCGTGCGTGACCCTGTCGTGGGCGACAGCCACCCGACCGCGCCCGACGATCGTCGCGTTGCCGCGGTAGACCACGGCTCCGGCGCCCCGCAGCCCGCGAACATGCCCGCCATCGTCGGGCTCATCGGCGCGGGCCGGCCGGTTGACTATGTAGTCGCGCTGGGCCGAGGCGGCGGCCCAGTCGTATCGGACGGGATTGGCCGCGTGCCGCGCGGCGCCGTCGAGGAGCGACTTCGACGGCAGGCAGCCGATGTGCGGGCAGCTGCCACCGAACCACAGCCGATCGATCACGGCGACCGACGCGTCGAGCTCGCGTGCCTTGTAGGCGGCGGCCTCACCGGCCGGGCCGGCCCCGATGATCACGAAGTCGTAGGTGTCCACGGGTCACCGTCAGGTTGCGTTGGGTGTCGCGGGATGGTCGGCCGAGTTGCCCACGACGTTACATGTTCCGGCTGGGCGCCCCTCGCTGCCGTCGGGCCTCGTACAGCAGGATCGCGGCACTGACCGAGACGTTGAGGCTGTCGGCGACGCCGAGCATCGGCAGCCGAACCGCCTCGATCTCCGGATCGGTCCAGGCGGCCGACAGGCCGTCGGACTCCGCGCCGAGTGCGATCGCCAGCGGGCCGGTCAGGTCGACGTCGGTGTAGAGACGATCGGCATCCACCCGTGCGGCGACGATGCGCAGACCGCGGCCGCGGAGCCAGGCGAGCGTTGAGGCCGTGGAGGCGGCGGCCAGCGGCACGCTGAAGACGGTTCCAGCACTGGCCCGGATCGCGTTCGGGTTGAACGGATCGGTCCGGGCGTCAGCGACGATCAGCGCGTCCGCCCCGGCCCCATCCGCGGAGCGCAGGACCGCCCCGATGTTGCCGGGCTTCTCGGCGCCCTCGATGACGACCACGAGCGGGTCGTTCGGCACGGCGAGATGCGCGAGCCCGAGCGACGGGACGCGCACGACGGCGACGACACCCTCGGCACGTTCGCCGAAGGCGAGCTTCGCGAAGACCGGCTCGCTCACCAAGTGGACGGTCGCGCCGTCCGCGCGGAGCCGATCCAGCACGGCCCGGGCATCCGCTCCGGCCAGCAACGGCTCGCAGATGAACGCCTCGGCTACGACCACGCCCGCATCGAGGGCGCGACGTAGCTCCCGGGCGCCATCGACCAGAGTCAGGCCGGTTCGGTCACGCTCACGGCGATCACGCAGCGCGATGGTCGCCTTGACCCGCGGGTTGGCGGCGCTCGTCAGGAGCGGTCGAGTGGGGGAGTGCATCCGGCTCATGATGCGCCGGCAGGCCATCTGGCGAAGCTCCCGAGCTCGAGTCGACGGCCGTCGTCGGTCGACAGGGCCAGTTCGCCGCGCTCGAATGCGCCCACCGGCCGGGAGAGCGCCCCGGCCAGGTCCGCAGCCAGCCGGTCGCTGTCGAATCCAGGGGTATGCGCGGTCAAAAGGACGAACCCACCGGGCTCGAGCACCCGCGCGCCGGCCCCCAGGATCGTCCGGAGGTCGTCCTCGATGCGCCATGGCCGTCCAGCCGGCCCGTGTCCGTAGGTCGGAGGGTCGAGCACGAGGCCGGCATAGCGGCGGCCGCGCCGCGCCTCCCGTTGGGTGAACCCGAGCGCGTCGTCCACGATCCAGCGGATCGGGCGACCGTCCAGGCGGGACCGTTCGGCATTGCGGCGTGCCCAGGCAACCGTAGGTCGTGCGCTATCCACGTGCGTGACGGCCGCGCCCGCGGCTGCCATCGCCAGCGTGACGAGCCCGGTGTAGGCGAAGAGGTGGAGGACCGCTGGCGCCTGCGGCTCGGTGCCGCCGGAGGCTGCGGCGAGCTCTGTGACGCGCCTCTTCAGCCATGGAAGCATCGCGAGGTGCTCGGGGAAGACGCCCAGCTGACCGGCATCCGTTGGACGCAGCTCCATCAACAGTCCGTCAAGCTCGATCGGCCAGGACCCTGTGGTCGCCGCGGGTCCCGTCCAGCCATGGTCGCGATCGAACCGGAGGTCGGCACCGAGCCAGGCCTCGGCCTCACGCCGGGCGCCGAGTGCCCCCGCATGGGGTCGGTCGACCGAGCGCTCGCCGAACCGCTCGAGTCGAGCACCGTCACCGAAGTCGATGAGCTGGAATTCGGGACGCACCTGCATTCGTCGATCATGACGGTCGGGCCGCTGGCTCGACACGTGCGGTAGGGTGGTGCCCGGACACCGTCGTCGCACGGCGCGCGTTCCGAGTCAGAATCCGCCGAGGCATCACGCGTCGATCGCCAGATCCGTCTCATCCCGCTCAGCCAGGCTTCATCCCGCCGGCCGCAGATGAACGATGCGTGTCCCGCCGTGCGGCCGTTCCCCGAGGGTCTCCTCCATCTCCAACGCCGACCTGCCCCAGCGTCATCCTGACCGCGAGTTCCTCCCGCACGTGGAGGGACTGCGCGCGGTCGCGGTGCTCGCCGTCCTCTGGTATCACGTCGGCCTGCCGGGGATGAGTGGCGGCTTCGTCGGCGTCGACATCTTCTTCGTGATCTCCGGGTTCCTGATCACCGGCCTCCTGTTGCGCGAGCACGAGACCGCCGGTCGGATCGACTTGCGCCACTTCTACTCGCGGCGGATGCGCCGCATCCTCCCGGCGGTCCTGGCCACGATCGCGCTCACGATGGTCGCGGCAGCGCTGGTCCTCGCACCGTTGCAGATGCCGGGGATCGCCCAGGACGGCGCCGCCGCGGCGCTCTCGCTCGGGAACATGCGCTTCGCGCTGGAATCGGCGGATTACTTCGCCGCGACCGATCCATCGCCGTTCCGCCACCTGTGGTCGCTTGGCGTCGAGGAGCAGTTCTACCTGGTCTGGCCGGCGCTGGTGATCGTCGCCCTTCGGGCCTTCCAGTCCCGCCTGGGGATGGCGCTCGCGATCGGCGCATTGACGGTCGGCTCGTTCACCTTCGCGCTGTGGCTCACCGAGGCGTTCGCCCCGTGGGCGTTCTACTCGCTCCCGAGCCGTCTGTGGGAGCTCGCCCTGGGCGGCTTCCTTGCCGTCGCGGCGGGGTGGCTGGCGCGCCTGCCAGCGCTGATCCTCATCTCTCTGGGCGGGCTGGGTGTCGCGCTTGTCGGGGCGGCCGTCGTGGTGATCGATGGTGCGACACCGTATCCAGGGGGCGCCGCACTCCTGCCAACGCTCGGAGCGGCTGCCCTGATCGTGGGCGGCGGTCGTGGCGGGCCCGTCAGCTGGGTCCTGACCCGGCGGCCGGCGCGGTTCGTCGGACGGATCTCCTACTCGCTCTACCTGTGGCACTGGCCGATCCTCGTGCTCCCGTCACTGGCAACCGGCGAGTCGCTCCCGCTGGTCCTGCGGTGCGCGCTCGGCGGGGTCTCCGTCCTGGTCGCCGCGGCAAGCTGGCGCCTTATCGAAGAACCCTTCCGTCGTGGTCGGCTCTGGACCCGCCGCCCCCGTCTCGTGCTGGCGACCGCGCTGACCACGGCCATCGCGGTGGCCGTCTTCGCCATCGGGATCGGCGACTACAGCCTCGGCCGGGTGGCAGCAGTCGGCGCCGCACCTTCGGCGCCCGTCGCCATCTCGGGGTCGCCGTCGACCGCTGCTGAGGCGGGTGCCAATGAGGCGCGCTCCGGTGGGGCGCCCGGAAGACCGGAGGCGACGTCGGTGCCGCCGAGCCCGTCGGCTGCGGATGCATCTCCCGAGCCAAGCGCGCCCCCGAGCGCGCCCACGATCGAGCCCACGGTCGCTCCATCGGCGACGCCACCGGCGGAACCGACCGCCGTCCTACATCCGTGGCCGTTGCCAGCCGATATCCGGCCCGCGCTTGCCCTGGCGCGCTCCGACAAGGAACGGATCATCGGGGACGGCTGCTTCATGAGCCTGCGCGGCAGCAAGCCCCCCAACTGCGTCTATGGCTATCCCGAAGGCAGCTTCACCGTCGCCCTCGTCGGCGACTCCCACGCGGCACACTGGTTCCCGGCGATCGAAGCGATCGCGAAGGCCAACGGCTGGCGTCTCCTCACCTTCACCAAGGCATCGTGCGTCTTCGTCGATCTGCCGATCTATTCGCCGATCCTCAAGCGCGAGTACACCGAGTGCGAGGCGTGGCGGCCGCTCGTCGTCGAGCGCCTGATCGATGCGCGCCCCGACCTGACGATCGTCTCCTCGGATCGTTGGCTCCCGACTCAGGTCAAGAGCGACGCCGATCCGACCCGGCAGGGCGAGGCGATGGCCCGCCTGTTGAACCAGATTCCCGGCGCTATCGCGATCCTCGGCGACACCCCGGCGTCGCGGGTTGACGTTCCGGTCTGCCTGTCCCGGAACCTCGCGGACATCACCCGTTGCGCCACCTCGCGAATCCAGGCATTCGGCCGCCAGCAGCTGGTCCGCGAGCGCGCCGCCGCGCGCGCCGCCGATGCCACCGTCATCGACCTGTCGGACGCCATCTGCCCCGCCGACCCATGCCAGGCGGTCGTCGGCGACACGATCGTCCAGCGCGACGACCACCACCTGACCGCCACCTTCGCCGCGTCCCTGGCCGGTCAGCTCGAGGCTGCGCTGCCGATCCCCCGATGAGTCGTCATCGTGATGGCGGCTCGCTCGGACACGCGCCACCATCGTTGTCGCCCCCGGCGCCTCGGGGTATGATGCCGCTCGCCGCTGGCTCCTCGATCCTGCGGCCACGGCTTCGGCGCGGACCTGGAACACCCGCGAGCCAACGGATCCGCGGCCCACGGAGCGGGGAACCGGCGACGTTGGGCGGCTAGCTCAGCTGGTTAGAGCACTTGCTTGACATGCAAGAGGTCACTGGTTCGAGTCCAGTGTCGCCCACCACAGCATCGCCATAACAGCATCGAGAACAGCATCGAGCGGGAAGCACCCCTTGGAGCGGGACCCACAGAGAGCCGGGCCACGGCTGGAAGCCCGGCGGTCACCACCGGACGGGCACCACCCGTGAGCGGCCGGCGAACCGGCCCGGGCGTCGCCCGTTAGCGCGACCAAGAGTGCGCCACCCTCGGTGGCGAAGGCGGGTGGGACCGCGGGAGGAGGCGCACATGACGGATCAGCGGGTCGACGAGACGGCGGAGGTGGGCCTCGAGGCGCCCGAGCGCGGGTCCGCCGAGGAGCTGCTCGACGCCGGCGCGCACAGCGATCTCGACGCGATGCGCCACTCGACGGCGCACGTCATGGCCG